>JBOGUE010000228.1:0-4151 GCA_050695955.1 Thermomicrobiales bacterium
GGTGCATTTCGTCCGCGGCGGCGACGAGACCGCTGGTGAGCAATCGGTCGTGACCAGTCTGCCCCGCGATCTACCGCATTCGCCGTTGGGCGTGACCCTCCGTCATCCACTGGCGCCGGCGGCCGAGGTGCCGATCGCGTGGCCGTCGTCGATCAGACAGCCGGTGCGAAACGACTATCCGCTGCTTGCCTGCCTCGAACTCGGTGTGCGGCGCCTTCGTGTCCCCGCGTCCGACGTGACGAATCAGGGGCAGCGGCAGCGGCTGACACTATTGCGGGACGAAGGCGTGCAGATCACCGCGACATGGATTTGGTCGGACCGTCTTGATCTATGCGAGGAAGTCGCCCACCATCGCGATTTGCTGGCCGGATTCGAGGTGCAGGTTCCTGGTCATCCCCTACCGGATGAGGCGTGCTTGCGAGCCATTCAGCGCTGCACGACCGCGACGAATCTCCCGGTGACGCTCGCGGTCTTGATGCCGCGCGAAGCAGTGTCGGGGAAACAGCATCCCCGCACGCGTGTTGGCTACCGCACGACCGAACTGCCGGCGTTGAACGATCATCTGGCAGGCGGTGGCGTGCGGATCGATCGCGTCCTCTGTCGCGTGGATGCTGACAGTAGTCCCTGGGAATCGATGGACCTGGGTCTGGAACTTCCGGCGTTGAGTCAGGTTGGGGCCATCGACTGGGCTGTTGAATTCACGAAACCCGATGAGGACGATCAGGTGATCCGGGCGGCGGAGGCGATGATGGCGGCCGCGCGCTGCCCCGGATCCCGGCTCTACCTGGAGCCGCTCGTCGACCTCGATCGGACCATGGACACGCCGTACGGGCTGCTTGACCGGTTGAGCAACCCACGGCCGGTGTTTCGGGCGGTGCGCTGCCTGAACACGATGCTCTTTGGCCTGTCGGAGCCGTGGCAGCCGGTGGATGTGCCGGCGATCGAGGGCGCGCGGTCGCGGTGCCTTCGCGGGTCGAGCACGACGCTCTGGTTGCTCTTGCCTGAGCGGGATCAGCATCAGCGCGCATCGGTTGCACTTCGCCACGTCCGGCAAGTTGTGCCTGGCGCGGCAGCGGCACGATGCGTTTGCTTGGCATCGGCGACGAGCCGGCGCCTGACGCTTGATGACGACGAGGGGACCAATCTGAGCGGGCCAACGCTGCTGGTGTTCGACAGTTGACTTCCAGTGGCCTACGCCTGTCGCCGTTGGAGGTTCCAGAGCAGCAGGCCGTAGGCGACGACGCCCCAGGCAAGGACGACGAGGAAGGCGGCGGCGGCGCCGGAGAAGATGGCCTCGCCTTCCATGCCGTTGATGAGGAGCTTGGTGGCGGCGCCGGTCGGGATGAGGCCGACAATCGTTGCGAGGAGGTCGGGCAGGGGGAGGCCGACCATGAAGGCCGGAGCGACCAGCGGGGCGAGGAGGACACCGGACCACGTGTTGAGCTGGTTGGCACTCTTGAAAAGGCCGCCGAGGAAGAGGCCGAACCCGAGCAGTGTCACGGCCAGCACGGCAACGCCGGCCACGAAAAGCGGCATGTCGTCCGGGGAGAGCCCGGTGATCGTCAACAGCAGCGGGACCATGATCGCGACGTAGATGAGGCCGAGTAGGGCTTTCGCGGCGACGACGTCGGCGTAGGAGGCGATCAGGACGAGGGCGTCGAGGGTCTTCTTCTCCGCCTCCTCGGCCAGGATGACCGGGATGGCGAGGACGGAGATCATGGCGATCATCATCACGGCAGAAACCATGACCGACCAGGTGCGCAACCCTAACCGGTCGAAGACGCTTTCATCCCCCTCGTCTTCGGCTTGGGCGGCGATTTGGACCTGGGCAGGCGGGGCCTGGCCGGCCATCTGGCGCAGGGCCGGGTCGATCGCGGCGATGACATAGTCCGCGCCAAGGTTCGGATCGGGTGGGGTGACGACGGTCAACGCCGGTTGCTGTCCGGCTGCGACCGCGTCGTCAAACCCGGCGGGGATGACCAGGCCGAGGTCCGCGTCGTCGTCGTCGACCAACCGCTGCACATCCGCCTCGTCGGCCGCTTGTTCAAAGGTAACGTCCACCACCTCTCCCACGATTTCTTCAATTGTCTGGGGCAGTGTCGTTTCGCCCGCGGCGGCGTAGACGACGTCCGCGTCCGGCCGGGGAGTCTCGTCGTCGAAAGTGAGGTTGTAGAAGATGCCGATGCCGAGCGGCACGATCAGGGCGACGAGCACCCGCGCGTCGCGGATGGCGTCGAAGAAATCTTTGCGGAGGATGGTGTGGATCATGCGTGGGTGCATACGGAGTCCTTAGGCGTTAGGCGTTAGGCGTTAGGCGTTAGGCGCTTTGTGATTATTGGCTCTGTGTTCTCTCACAGCGGTCTCCCCGCCAATGCCACGAAGACGTCCTCTAACGTTCCTTCTTGGGAGTGGATGGTGAGGATGTCGCCGGATTGCATCCAGGTTTCGAGTCTGGCGGCGTCGGATGAGTCGTCGAGGCGGATGGTGTGCTCAGTGCGGTCGCGGAGAAGGACGGTGGCGGCGGGGCTGCCGTAGCGCAGCTTCAGCTCGCGCGGGGTGTCGAGGGCGACGATCTGGCCGGCGCTGATGAAGGCGACGCGGTGGCAAAGCTCATCCGCCTCTTCCATGTAGTGCGTGGTCAGGAAGACGGTCGTGCCGGCAGCGCTGAGGCGGGCGATCAACTCCCGCAGGTCGCGGGCCGAGGTGGGGTCGAGGCCGCGGGTCGGCTCATCGAGGAAGAGGACGCGCGGGCCGTTGATGAGTGCTCGCGCCACGAGCAGGCGCTGCTTCATGCCGCTGGAGTAGGTCTTCACCTTGCGCTTGGCGGCGTCGAGCAGAGCGACCTGCTCCAGTAGCTCGTCGGCGCGGCCGCGGGGTGCGCCGTAGAGGTCGGCGAAGACGGTCAGGTTCTCACGGCCGCTCAGGCGCTCGTAGAGATTTTGATCCTCGAAGACGAGGTTGATCAGCGGCTTGACCCGGTCCCGATCGGTGGTGACGTCGAAGCCGGCGACGAACGCCTCGCCTTCGGTCGGGCGGGTGCGGCCGGTCAGCATCCGGATCGTGGTTGTCTTGCCGGCGCCGTTGTGGCCCAGGAGGCCGAAGATCTCCCCTTCGGGAACGGCGAAGGTGATGCCGTCGACGGCGCGCACCGCGCCGTAGTGTTTCTTCAAGTCGTGGACTTCGATTATCGTGCGCGTGTCAGTCATTGATCCCCTTGTCTATTCGCGGCGATCCCCATTGCGGACGCCGGCAGCGGACGAGGGTGTCCTTGTCCTGTAGGGAGGTACACGGACCATGCCAACGCTCACGCTTGGCATGATATGCGCGGCTGCACAAATTCACATCGGCGCCGTTCGGTCGCACTCGACGGCCCGCCGGGGATCAGGTAGGCTACCGGCGGAGTGGCCGGGAATCGCGGAGGGTTGACGGCGTCCGCCTGGGGTGGGAGACGAAGAAGTTCACAAGCTCGGAGGAACGAATGATCGCCCGGTTGTTGGTCTCGGTCGGCTCGGTTGGCGCCTCGGTCGGGCTTGTCCTCTATGGGATGGGGACGTCCTACGTCGATCCGGACGACTCGATGATGAACCTGGGGCTCGGCATGATGATCGCGGGCGTGATCGCCACGGTCGTCGGCGCGGTGATCTACCGGGCGCAGGAGCGGTCGGCGTAACAATGCATTCGTCGCCGAAGAACGGTCACGACCAGCGGAGAAACGAATCAGGTCGCAAGAGGAGGCCCGCATGACCGACGGCGCAGCGCCCGTCCTGAGCGCCGCACGCCTGAAGGTACGCATCGACGAGCTGAAGGCGACGCACGGCCCGCCGCCCTGGCACGAGCGGCTGGTGCTGAACGACCGCTACATCGTCACGGTCATCTGCCAGGCGCCCGGCCACCAAAATGATTGGCACTACCACCTCGTGGACGAGTGCTGGGCGATCGCCGAGGGCGAGTTGTCGTGGACGCTGGAAGGACAGCCAGACCCGATCCGGGTCGGGGCCGGGGAGTGGATCATCGCGCCGGCCAACACGTTCCACCTGATCGAGGTCCACGGGAAGCAGCCGGCGATCCGGATCGCGATCAGCTACACGGGCGAGCACCACCGCCATGAGCGCGCCGACAAGCCGCCCACGCCGGCGGGAGCGCGGCCGGAC
>JBOGUE010000229.1:0-6839 GCA_050695955.1 Thermomicrobiales bacterium
TCCCTCGGCGCGGATGGTGTGCTCTCGTGCCCGGATGAGGAGCGTCGGCGCCGCCGCATGCCGGGACACCCGGTCCGCCGTGCAGCCGCCGACCAGCTTGCTGCCAAGACCCCGCCCGTCGGTTGCCATCACGATTGCGTCAGTTGCGCGCGCGGCGTCGACGATGCGCTCGGCGGGCTCGCCGCACTCGATGGCAACATCGACCCGCCGGCCTTCTTGGCGGAAGAGTGGCGCAAACGCGTCCAGATAGGCACGGGCTGCAAAGGCTCGCCCAGTGGACGAAGGAGGCAGGAGTCCGTCTCCGCCGGCGTCGACGTAGAGGAGCAGCACCTCGCGACTGGGCAATCGAGTCGCAAATGGGATGGCCGCCTCCGCCACCGGCGAGCCATCAAGGGGAAGAAGGATGCGCTCAAACATCGTCATTGCTCCCAGGGAACGGATCCTTTGGACAGGAACCAGGCGACCGACAACGGCGTCGGTCGCGGCGTGCCTACACGTGGGAGACGGGTTTGACGGTGGCCGCGGCATCGACCATAGCAGGCGCCGGCGTTGCACCGACGACCATCACCGGCGCCACGCCGGACTGGATTAACTCCTCGGCAAGGCTGCCCTGCCACCATCGCTCGACTCGGTCGAGTCGTTGGTTGGCCACGACCACAAGATCGCCTGAATTGAGGACCGCCGGTATCACCCGCGCGGGCGGACCCGAGAGGAGACGCCAGGTCGCGACGACGCCCTCTCGCATCAGGCGGGCGCCCGAGCGCTCGAGTTGACCGAGCGCGTCGTGCTTCAGCAAACCTAAAACGTCCTCGTAGACCCGATCGCTCATGGCCGCGGCATAGCCGGCGATGGGCGCGTCAACCTGTGCTGGGTCGGCCGCGGAAAGCAATAGCACCGGCAACCGGCGTCGTTTCGCGAGCGCCGCCGCGACCGGGATTGCTTGGTGCGAAAGTGGTGTCTCATCGAGTGGCACGACCAAGCGGCGCACCCCACCCGCGGCGGGTGATTGCTCGCCGGTCGACTGGACCACGACGACCGGCATGTCGGCGGTTCGGGTGACGAAGGCGGCGACGCTGCCGAAAAGCGACCGCCCGATCTCGCCGCGTCCATGACTCGCCATCACAATCATTCCGGCCGATCGCTCGTTCGCGACCTCCACGATACATTCGCCCGGATCGCCCGCCACAACGACGACCTCGGCGCGCACATCGCCCGCCGGCAGGAAACCAGCGGCGTGTGCGCGGAGCGACGCCTCCGCCTCCCGCCGGGCACTTTCCACGGCAGGGGTCGGGCGGGCGCCGCCGTCGTCCAGCGGCTGCGACTCGGGCACGATGCGACAGAGAATGAGTGTACTGCCTGGCGATGCAAGGGTGCGGGCAACCGCGATCGCCTGGGTCGCACGCAACGATCCATCAAGCGGCACGAGGATCCGATTGTTGAGCGGACCTGAAATCTCCATCACACTCCCTGCCTCGCGGATGCCGCCAACGCCGGCGACTCGCGGTGAGCAACCAAGACAATTCTTCGCACACGATCAGCGATGACGAGTGAATAAAATGTGATGAATGGTCACGAGGTGTTGGAAGCGGAAACGGGTACCGTGGCCGTGCGTACGGGAGCCAAGGGTCGATCGCCGCCGGCCGATCGTCCGGACACCGATCGAAGGACTTCTAGACTACTCTCTTCCAGCGGCAGGCGCAATAGGACGCAACTCCCATACCGTCGCCGCGCTCGCGCACCGCCGCGTCCGTTCACGTCCGCTGCCAATGACCGCCTTGCATCGCTATGCGGAAACCGTCTTCTCGCGCGTGCTGCCATCGGTGAGATTGATTTCGATTACGGCTTGGTGAACGCCGTCCCCAACGAGGCCAATCGAGAGCCAGTTTCCCGGTTGCAGCGGTTGGCTCGCCAGTTCCTCATCGGCAAACAACCGTCCACTAATCGCACAGGCCGCACCGTCGGCGCATCCGTTCGCCATCTGTCGCCAGCGGAGCGCATCTGTCAGCGCCGTTTCAGCCAAATCCCCATATTGCTCGATCACTGCATACGCGAGTGAGCCGAGCGGGAAATTCCTCTGCATCCCCATGAACTCCTCCGCCCTGGCAATGTCACCGTGGTCGGTTCAACCAGCCCGTGGTCCCGACTTTCCGCGGACCGTCCACACAGCGGCTTGCGCCGCACTCCTGAAACGTCATGCGCCGCACGGTATGACTCCGTCGCCCGGCACCGCGCATCGCACCGGCACCCCCGGCGCGATTCCGTCGACACTCTGCCATCACACCGGCGTCTTATCACCGACCCTTGACGCTCTTCCTCCCGCCAATTGCGGCCATAGCCGTTTACCGCACGAAACGTGCCCCGGAGTCACATGGATCGCGCGCATTCTCCGTGCAGCACGGCTCGGCTGCTCATGACGGCGAGACTGAGCATCGCCACAAATCCGAATGTCCGCGCGTTTACGGCTTTCCCGTATGAGCACTCGATTCCGATCGGCCGACCCGGGTTGAAGACCAGTTGACGTCTCCACGCCAACGTGGTCGCATGATGCAAAAGGGAGTGTCCTGGTATCCTGACAGGCATGACCGAACGATCGCGCTTCCAGTCAGCGGATATCGGCATCGTCGGCGGCGGACAGCTGGCGCGGATGATGGCGCAGGCGGCGATTCCGCTCGGCGTCCGATTGCGGGTGCTGGCCGCGCGGGCCGACGACAGCGCTGCCCAAGTGTGCTCGGATGTCGTCGTCGGGTCGCCGGACGATCCAGACGTGTTGTCGGCCTTTGCGCGCGACTGCCGTGTCGT
The DNA here is from genome assembly GCA_050695955.1 of Thermomicrobiales bacterium. Lineage (GTDB taxonomy): Bacteria > Chloroflexota > Chloroflexia > Thermomicrobiales > UBA6265 > JBOGUF01. The sequence continues at coordinate 2,800 of JBOGUE010000229.1, forward strand.
TACTTTCGACCACGAGCTGGTTCCGGCCGCCGCCCTCTCGCGGCTCAATGACGAAAGCGTCTGCCTGCGCCCGTCGCCAGTCGCCCTTGCCTTCGCGCAAGACAAGGGGTGGCAGCGCGAGCGGCTCGGCGCGCTCGGCTATCCGGTGCCTCCGCACCGTACTGTCTCAGACAGGGCGGAGATCACGGCGTTTGCCGAGGAGCATAAGTGGCCCGTCGTCGTGAAGACGCCCCGCGGCGGCTACGACGGACGTGGCGTTTGGATCATCGAGTCTCCCGCCCAGGCCGCAGACGTGGCCGATCGACTTGGGAGGTCACTCCTGGTCGAGCCCTGGCTGCCGATCGAGCGGGAGGTCGCGGTGATGGTCGCCCGTCGTCCGAGCGGGCAGGTCGCCACCTATCCTGTCGTCGAAACGGTGCAGGTCGACGGTATTTGCCATGAGGTCATCGCACCGGCGCCGATCTCGGACGCAATGGCAGCCGAGGCCGGCGAGCTGGCGAAGGCAATCGCCGAGGCGATCGGCTTAGTCGGCGTCATGGCGGTTGAGCTCTTCGTGGCGAAGGGTCGCCTCTTGCTCAACGAGCTGGCGACGCGGCCGCACAACTCGGGGCACTTCAGTATCGAGGGGTGTGTCACTTCGCAGTTCGAACAACATCTACGGGCGGTGCTCGACTGGCCGCTCGGATCAACCACGTTGACCGCTCCCGTCGCCGTGATGGTCAACGTCCTCGGCGGTCCGGACGGCGCCGACCCGCGCGACCTGCGGCCGCACGCGTTGGCAATCGACGGGGTTCACGTTCATCTCTATGGCAAGGACGCCAGGCACGGACGCAAACTCGGGCACGTGACCGTGCTAGGCGACGACGAGCCTTCGGTTCGGGAGCGGGCGGCGCGGGCGGCGTCGATACTGGCGGGTGTGGTAGAGGAGGCGCGACGTTGAATGCGGGTCCCGTCGTCGGCGTCGTGATGGGCAGTGACTCCGATCTCAGTGTGATGCGCGCCGCGGTCGACGCGCTCGACGAGTTCGACGTGCCGCGGGAGGTACGGATTCTCTCAGCCCATCGCACACCGGACGAGATGCTCAATTACGCTCGAACGGCGGCCGATCGCGGCATCCGGGTTGTCATCGCCGGCGCCGGGGGAGCGGCCCACTTGCCGGGCATGATCGCCTCGGCCACGGCGCTGCCGGTCATCGGCGTTCCTGTTCCGGTCACGGCGCTGGCGGGCGTCGACGCGCTGCTCTCCATCGTCCAAATGCCGGCCGGCGTGCCGGTGGCGACGGTCGCCATTGGCGGCGCCCGCAACGCGGGGCTCCTCGCGGTCCGCATCCTCGCCGCCGCCGATCCAGCGCTGCGCGCCAGGATGGAGGACTTCCAGTCCCGTCTGGCGGAAACGGTGCGCGCCAAGGATTCGAAGGTTCGCGCCGACTTCGAGCGGATGGAGCCGCACTGATCGACCTTCTCATCTGTCGATAGTCCTACGTTCATCCAGTGCCGCGGACCGGCGAAGGCGCCATGCCGGGACTGATGCGTTGACTTCTCTATTCCTTCGTTCTCGATGTGTCGAAGGCATGATAGTATGTGCAAAAGGACGGCACGAAGAGAGGATGTTCGAGATGGCGATCGCCGGCCCGGGCGACGACGCGGGCCGTGGTCAGCACGCACCCGCCGTGTCGCCGATGCAGGGGGACGTGTACACGATGGAGGAGGCAGCCCGCCTGAAGGGCGTCTCCTACCACACGGTATCGCGCGCCGTCCGTCGCGGCAAACTGCCGACGACGCGCCTGGGCCGGATGGCGTTGATCACGCAAGAAGACCTGCTCGCCTGGACGCCGATGCGACAGCGAGCGCCGAAGCGCTACCGCCAGCGCGATCCCGACCCCGACACCCAACCTGCCCTCCTCGATTTGGCCTCGGGAGAGCGTGTCGAGCTTGCCCGGCGCGTCGCCGCCTTTTACCAGTCGATCCACGTTGCCGCCGCCGAATGCGACCTGTCGACCTTCGCCACAATCATGTGCGATCGCTTCGCGCGTGCGCTCGAACTGCACCGCGTCAGCTTATGGGAGATCCGGCAGGACGAGGGCGTCGCTCTGCGACGCGGCGCATTCGGGCCGCCGCTCAGCGACATGCCGGACACGATCCGGCTCACGCACCTGCCAGGCCTCGACTGGCTACGCCAGCACGACGAACTCCAGATCGTCGACGCGCTGGAGGAGATCGGCGTCCAGTCGCATGTCGTCAAGGCACGCCACGTGGGCTCGCTCGTGGTGGCGCCATTGCGGGTTGGCGAACGCCTGCTCGGATCGCTGGTTGGTGATTGGTTGGGCGAGCGCCAGCGGCTCAGCCCGGCGAAGACTCACCTGGCGCAGATCGTCGGCAATCAGGCGGCGCTGGCTTTCGACCTGGCGACACGCCGCGCGGCCGAGATCGAGCGCTCAAACCAACTCGCCGCGATTCTTGAAAACGTCGCCGAGGGCGTGACCGCGGTCGACGCCGAGAGCCGCTTGCTGATCGTCAACGCCGCCCATCGCGATCTGCTGGGCATGACCGACACCGCCGCCCTCATTGGGCAGCCGATCATCGGCATCGCCCCGGCGGTCCGTCGTTTCGCGTTCGATGGCTCCCCAATTCCCCGCGATGCGACGCCGATGCTGAGGGCGCTGCGAGGTGAACGCATCCGAGACGCGCGGTATTGGATCGAGCGCACCGACGGCAGCCGGATCGCCGTTAACGTCAATGCTCAGCCGATCCGGGACGGAGCGGCGATCGCGGGGGCCGTCGCGGTCACGCGCGACATTACGGCCAGCCGAGCGCACGAAGCGCGCGAACGAACCCAACTCCAACGTTTAGAGACGGCCGCGGCCCAGGCAAAAGCCGTCGCCGAAGTCTCCCTGGCGGTCAACGCTGGCGCCGACCTCCGCACCGTGCTGCAGACCGCCATCGAGCGATTGACCGAGCTGCTCGGTGGCCAGTCTGGCAGCATCTTTTTTCACGAAGCCGGCGGTCAGATGGTCGGCCAGATCGGCTACCTCATGGACGCGCCGGCCATCGAATCGGCGATATCCAATTTGCTCGCTTTGCCCGCGACCCTTATCGCATTGGGCCGCGGTGAGCCGCTCGTGTTGCACTACGACGAAGCCTCCGAGCACGAGCGCGAGTTCTTCGATCGCTATGGATTCCGCTCCGCGGTGATCGTGCCGCTCTTGACGGGGAGCGAGCCCATTGGCGCTGTGTATGTCAACTACGCGGCAGGAGGACGGGGAGTCACGGAGGCCGATCTGGCCTTCGCCGCCACGCTGGCCGCACAGTGCGCGGCCGCCATCGACAAGGCACGTTTGCTGGCGCGCCACGAGGCAGAAAACGTATGGCTCCGCGCGGCCATCGAGCGCGTGCCACAACCCGTCATCCTCACCGGCGTCCAAGGAGATATCCTCACCATCAACGCGGCGGCGCGCACCCTGTTCGGCGGCGGCGACGCCGCCCCGACCGCACTCATCTGCGTCGCCGACGAGGGTGGGCAACTTGAACTCGGCGAGCAGCCGGTCGATGTCGTCCTCCGAGGGGGCATCGCAATCCGCGCGCAACCGGTGACGTTCGCTCGCCCTGACGGGGATCGAGTCTCCGGCATCTTCTCCTTTGACGTGATGCGGGACGGCCGTGGACAGATCGTCGGTGCGCTCGTCGTCGCTGACGAGAGACGGCAACCTCAGTCGTGCGCTCCGGCGTAGACCGGCTCCGCGGCCCGTTGCGCGGCAACCGTGCCGTTCAGCGGCAGCGAGCGCTGCGCGCCCTCCGGCAACGTCGCCACCGAGGCTCCGACGAAGTCGCGGAAGAGTGGATGCGGTCGCACCGGGCGGCTGCGGAACTCCGGGTGGAACTGCACGCCGACGAAGAACGGGTGGTCAGTCCGCTCCATGATCTCGACCAGATTGCCGTCCGGCGAGAGGCCGCTGGCAATCAACCCCGCATCGGCTAACGCCTGGCGGTAGGCGTTATTGACTTCAAACCGGTGCCGGTGCCGCTCGTGGACGGCGCCGGCAC
>JBOGUE010000230.1:0-4623 GCA_050695955.1 Thermomicrobiales bacterium
GGTCATCATCGCGACGGTTTGGCGCGGATTCCCGTTCTGGTGCATTTCGTTCTTGGCCGCGTTGCAAACGGTGCCACAGGAGCTCTACGACGCGGCCAAGGTCGACGGGGCCAATACCTGGCAGCGATTCGTATCGGTGACGCTGCCGAGCATTCGCCAGGTCATCCTGATCGTCGTCCTGCTTTCGTCGATCTGGACGTCGAATAGCTTCGAGAACATCTGGATCATGACACAGGGCGGGCCATCTGACGCGACGATGGTCTTTCCCGTCCTCGCGTATTTCGGTATGCAATCCCAGCGGCTCGGGGAGGCGGCTGCCGTGTCGGTGGCGATGCTGCCGGTACTGGCGGTTCTCGTGATCGTGGTCACGACCCTGATGCGGGAGAGTGACTGATGGAGCTCAGCGCCCGCCGCAAGATCGGGATCTACCTGACAATGCTCGTGGTGGGGGCGATCATCATCTTCCCCATCTACTGGATGTTCACGATTTCGCTCAAGATCCCGCGAGATATTTACCGAACCCCGTCGCTTTGGCCCGATCTGGTGACGCTGGACAACTACCGCGAACTCATCAATGAGCGCGGATATCTGACCAACATTCGCAATAGCCTGATCGTCGCGTCGACCGTCACGCTGTCGTCGCTGCTCGTGGCGTCGTTTGCCGCGTATAGTGTGGTCCGGTTCAAGTATCGGTTCCGAGGGGTTGTCGGACGGCTGATCCTGTTTGCGTATCTGACGCCGACCTCGCTCCTCTTCATCCCGTTGTCGATTATCGTGGCCCGCCTCAACCTGGGAAACTCCCTTATTGGATTGATTATTCTCTACCTGACCTTCTCTTTGCCCCTCAGTACCTGGCTTCTGTCAGGGTATTTCCGAAGTGTGCCGGCCGAGCTGGAAGAACAGGCGATGGTGGACGGATCGACGCGGATGGGCGCGCTCTTTCGGATTCTGCTGCCGCTCTCAGCCCCCGGCTTGGTGGCCGTGGCGATCTTTACCTTCACTGGCGCCTGGAACGAGCTGCTGCTGGCGTTGATCTTCATCACGTCTGAGGACAAACGGACAGTGCCGCTCGGCTTGCAGTACCTCATCACCGGCGACGTCTTCCTCTGGGGGCCGATCATGGCCGGCGCGGTCCTCTCCGCGCTGCCGGTGATCATCCTCTACTTCCTCGCACAGCGATTCATGGTCCAAGGCATGACCGCCGGGTCGGTCAAAGGCTGAGCACCGCCCGATAGCGAGCTTGCTCCTCCGTCTATGCTCACGCTTTGTATCCTTGGTACCTGATCGCCATGATGGCGGCAGGAGTCGCGTGCATTGGTTGCCTGAATGAACGAGCGATTTGACGACGTTTCCAATCAGCTTGTCGGTCTGGCATTCGCGCTTGGCGAGGCGATGGTCGTCCTCGTCATCGCGTGGTTCGTTCTGCGGCGGCTACGGGGACCGGTCGCCCGACGCCTCGCTCGGACGTCGATGTCCGACACCGGCAAAGTCATTGTCGAGAACGGCGTTGCGCTATGCGTCTTCCTGGTTGCGTTGACGGTGTTGCTCGCGCTTTGGGGTGCAACCTGGACAGCCCTGCTGACCGCGATCAGCGCCGGCACGATTGCGGTCGCGCTCGGCTTGCAAGACATCTTGCGCAGCTTGGTTGCCGGCATCTTCATCCTAGTCGAGCGCCCATTCACGGTGGGCGATCAGATCAAGGTGCGAGACGTCGAGGGGCGAGTGGAAAACATCGGCTTGCGGCGGACGACGATTCGGGCCGATTCGGGCGAATTGATTTCGGCGCCAAATGGGCTGATTTTCACGGATCCCATTTCGAATCGAAGTCCCTATCGTACGGTGCGGACGACGATCACGGTCAGCGGTGTCAACGGGGCGCCGGCTGATCTGAAGACCTTGGTGACAGAGGCACTGACCGAGGTGACCGGCCTCGATGTCAAACCCGATATTTCCGTCCGGTCCCATCGCTCGAAGGTGTTGACTCCCCGCTTGCCCGATTTTCCTGGCATCGATTTTGGGCCGCGAATCCGTGTGAAACCTGCCATCGCAAAGGGCACGCACGTGCGGGTGGAATGGATCGGGAGCGGTCAGCCAGCGGTCCGCGACGAGGTGGTACAACGGCTCAAGGCACTCTTCCCCGATGGGCAGGTGCGCGCGCGGCGCCGCTGATGCGCTGGAGTATGGCGTCGCGGATGACCTTCGCATTTCGCGACATGACGATCGACGACGCGCGGGCGATTGCGGGCTGGCGTTACGAACCGCCCTATGATTTCTACAATAACGAGGACGATTTGCAGATTACTGGAGTGCCCGCGGGTTACGTTTCAACGTACACCGATGGCGAGCTTTTCGGGTTCGTTTGCATTGGGCTCGATGCGCGAGTGCCGGGTTGCGAGCAGGATGGTTGCTACGCTGACGAGGCGCTGGACCTTGGGCTTGGTATGCGGCCAGATCTGACCGGACGCGGATACGGCCAGACGTTTGTGCAGGCGTGCCTGGATTACGCGATGGAACGGTTCATGCCGACGACAATGCGACTGACGGTGGCGACGTTCAACGAGCGGGCGATCCGGGTCTACGAGCGAGCCGGATTCGTGCGAGGCAACCGCTGTCTCAGCCCGGTGCGGGGCGTCGACGTCGAATTTGTGGTGATGCGCCGGCAGAAAGCGCCGGCGGAAAGGGAGTCAGATGCGGTGTCCCGTTGACGAATCGGAATTGGTGATGACCGAGCGGCAGGGTGTGGAAATCGACTATTGCCCGAAGTGCCGCGGTGTCTGGTTGGACCGGGGCGAGCTCGACAAGATCGTCGAGCGCGGCTCAACGTTGAGTCGTCGCGATGACGATGATGACGATCGCGGCGACCGGCGCTATGAGCAGGGCGAGCGATACGACGAGGACCACTCGTACGGTCGAGGTCAGCATCCTCGCAAGCGGAAGCGAAAGTCGTTCCTCGGCGAGTTGTTTGATTTTGACTAGAGCTTGAAGTCCACGAGCGTGGCGCAATGCTCGCCGCACTTGCCGCCCGTGCCTGGCCGGTGTAGGGTAGGAAATCGGTCGTTCCGCGCAACTCGGACGTCGATTGCGCCCCTATTGCCGGGTCAGCTGTCCGTGCTGTCGGCCGCGCCCCGGAGTCCTATGTGTTGAGCTTCGCCGGCAGCGACCAGCCGGCGGCGAAGGAGGGCTCTTGATGGCAATCCACCGCCACCGTTGGGTGTCGGCGCTGCTTGTAATGATCACGGTGCTGGCGACAGGGGCCACCTCGTTGGCCCAGGATCAGACCGGAGGGCCGGAGCCGAATGCTTCGCCTGCCGCTACGCCCGCCGCCGTGGCGTTGGAAAGCCAAGTCTTCGTCATGAGTCCCTGGCGCTTTACCCTCGTTTCGGCGCGATTCGGCGATGCGATTCCCGCGGTCGAATTGGGCGCACGGACCGGTCGCGACTGGGCGGTGGTCGTTCTCGACGTGATGAACTGGAGCGAGGAAGACGCCGACCTGCGGTGGCGCGACTTCGGTCTGAAGGTGGCAGGGGAGCTGGAAGGCGGCGGGTTCGCGCCACAGACATCGCAAGACGTGGCCAGCACGCTTGGCGTGGAACCCGAAGATGTCTCTGCAGAATTGACCATCGGCGAAAGCGAGACGGTGCGCGTCGCACTGGTCTTCCAGATCAATGACGGGGGCCGTGACCCTGCCTTGTCCCTGAACGGACTTGATCTGCCACTCGCCGATACGCTATCTGGTTCGCCGGACCCGAATGCCCTGCCGCCGGTTACGGCGGAACCGGAGCTCGAATCAGAGCGCGTGGTGCGCGTGGCGGACGGCAGGACGATCCGCGTTGGCGGAGGAAGTGGGCGGCCGGTCCGCTTGGCGGGGGTTGACGCCCCGTCGCCCGAGGAGTGCTTTGGGTCGCAGAGCACGGACCAGCTTACGGCGATGGCCGGCGAGGAGGTCTTCATCGAGCGCGTCTCCGACGACGAAGCAGGCTTGGCCTACATCTGGGTCGATGCGCCCGACGGGACACGGCGACTGCTCAATTACGAGATCATCGCGACCGGCTACGCGGCGGCGCGTGATTCGGGGGCGCCGCGCGTGCAGTCCTGGTTGGCCGAAGCCGAGCATCGCGCGCGATACGGTCACCTTGGGCTGTGGTTCGGCTGTTCTGGACCGCATGGGGTGGCGCGACCGGAGGAGCCGGAACCGCGGGTGCTCGAGGTCGAGGTGGCGGGTGTTGCCGGGGAGTACGAGGTCTGGACGGCATGGGCGCCGGAGATCGTCGCCACACACCATGGCGGGGCGGTTGCGTTCTTCAGCGCCGCGGCGCAAGAAGAAGAGGGCGCGGGCGATCTGCGACTCTACTGGAGTCGGCTCGACCCGACAACGGGGCGCTGGTCCCGGGGGAAGCCGATCCCCGGCGGGCGGGTCCAGATGGGGGCCTCCGCGATCGTCGACGGTGGCGGACGTGTCCACGTCGTCTACTCTGACCGGCGGGCGGACGAAACGGACGAGCAGAGCAGGCTGCGTTACATCACTGAAAATGGCGACGGTGGATGGACTGAGCCGATCGACCTCGCGCCCGAACGCGCGGCAGGCCATCAACTCTCGCCGTCGTTAACGATCGACGCATCGGG
>JBOGUE010000231.1:0-8731 GCA_050695955.1 Thermomicrobiales bacterium
GCCCTGCTCCTCGCCGATGCCGAGCTCTCGCCGGACTCGCTGGTGGGCATATTCGGCCAGCCCTTCGGCGCTTTGCACGCTCAGGCCGTGGCTATAGAAACTCTCGGCATACTCCCCGGCCGCCTGCAGTCGCCCGGTGCGTTTGGTCGCCTCAGGGCCAACGGTCACGATCTGGAAAACGGCCACGTCGCGTTTGCCCTTTTCGAGTGGCAGGAAGTAGTCGGCCAGGCAGAGGCGCTCGCGGCGGGGCTGCCGCGGGAAGAGGAAACGGGCGATCTCCCGCGCCGGGTCTTCCGCGTCGAAGATGACGAGGTCGTTGCCATCCCCATTCGCCGGGAAAAAGCCGTAACGCACTCGCGGCGCCAGCCACCCCTCGCCGATGGCGTCCGCTTTCATCGCCTGTAGTCGAGGCAAGAACTCCTCGTTTTGCAGTGTCTCCCACGCCTCGTCTTTGACTCCCTTGCCGCCCCAATGGAGCCGGAACAGCGTCTTCAAGTCGAGGTGCGGCCAGACATCGGCCAACGAGAAGCCATTCATTTCGCGCACGCCCCAGAAGGGCGCCGCCGGCGGCTCGACGTCACGCACCGTCTTGCCCTCGATCGCCGCCGACTCTGCCGGCACGCTGAACGCCTCGCGACCGGGACGACCCATCGCGCGGCGCGCCTCCTCGACGGTCCTCTCGATCAACGAACCTCGCGCCTCGGGCTGAATGATGCGGTCCATGAGTGACAGCCCTTCGAAGGCGTCCTTGGCGTAAAAGACGCCCGGTTCGTATGGAATGTCGTCGTCGACGAAGAGGGTGCGGTGGGCGTAGGCGCGGTTGATCGCGGCGCCGCCGATGATCACCGGGAACGCCAGCTCCTTGTGGTGCAGTTCTTTAACGCAGAGCGGCATCTGCTTGCTGGTCGATACCAGCAGGGCAGAGAGTCCGATCGCCGTCGCGTTGGTCTCGACCGCCTTGTCGATGATGCGGCTGATCGGCACCTGCTTGCCGAGGTCATGCACCGTGTAGCCATTATTAGTCAGAATCGTGTTGACCAAATTCTTGCCGATGTCGTGGACGTCGCCATAGACGGTGGCGAGGACGACTGTGCCCTTCGTCACCCCTTCTTGCTTCTCCAGGTAGGTCTCCAGGCGAGACACGGCCTTCTTCATCGCCTCGGCCGATTGCAACACGAAGGGTAGGATCAGTTCGCCGGCGCCGAACTTGTCGCCGACTTCTTTCATCGCCGGCAACAGAACGTTATTGAGCACCTCGACCGCGTCGCCGGCTTCAAGCACGGCGATGTCGACGTCCTCCTCGATCCCATCCTTCTTGCGATGTACGACCCGGTAGTGCAACCGCTCCCGGACCGCCATCTCCGCCATCGGATCGGGACCGCCCTGCGACTCGGTTTCGGTTCGGCCCTCGAAGAACTCGATGTAGCGTTGGAGGGCGTCAGGTCGGCGAGCAAAGATCAGGTCTTCGGCCAGCTCGCGCTCCTCGGCCGGGATTTCGGCGAACGGCAAGACGTGTGACGGGTGGACGATGGCAAGGTCGAGTCCAGCCTGGACACAGTGGTAGAGGAAAATCGCGTTGAGCACCCGCCGCGCCGCCGGGTTGAGCCCGAACGAGACATTGCTTACGCCCAAAACAGTCAGCACGCCCGGCAGCTCGCGCTCGATCTGCCGGATGCCCTCGATCGTCTCCACCGCGGAGCGGGTGAACTCCTCGTCGCCGGTCGCCAGGGTGAAGGTGAGCGCGTCGAAGATCAGGTCCTCTGACCGGAGGCCGTACTCCTCGGTTACGATCTGGTGGATCACCTGCGCCACCGCCAACTTCCGCTCGGCGGTCTTGGCCATCCCCTCTTCGTCGATGGTCAGGGCGATGACGGCCGCGCCGTGATCCTTCACCAGCGGCATCACAGCCTCGATCCGGGCGCGACCGTTCTCCATATTGATCGAGTTGACCACCGCTCGGCCGGGGTATTGCTCCAGCGCGTCCTTGATCACGTCCGGCTCGGTCGAGTCGACAACCAGCGGCGTCTCGACCGTCAGTGCCAGCTTCTTGACGAGGGTCCGCATGATGTCGCGTTCGTCGGCCCGCTCGGTCAGTGCCATGCAGACGTCGAGCGCGTGCGCCCCCTCCTCGACCTGACTATTGGCGACCTGGAGCAGGCCATCGAAGTCGTCCGCCAGCACCAGTCGCTTTACCTTGCGCGACCCTTGAGTGTTGACCCGCTCGCCGACGATCAACGGCGCCGGCTCCTGCCGCAATGGCGTCGCTCGGATCATGCTGGCGATGGAAGCGAGCGGCGCGCTTGGCCTGGCGACGGTCACCGGGCGGCGCTCGATCTGATCGACGGTCAGCTTCAGGTGCTCGGGCGTGGTGCCGCAGCAACCGCCGACGATGCCGACGCCGAACTCTTCGACCATCTCCCGCAACGCCGTCGCCATCGGCTCTGGCTCCATCGGGAAGACCGCCATCCCGTCTTTGTTGAACGGGATCCCGGCGTTGGGGATGATGGCGACCGGTGCGGTCGCATATTCGCCCAGGTAGCGCGCCGGCTCCCGCATGTGCTCCGGCCCGGTCGAGCAGTTGAGCCCGATGATATCGACCTGGAGCCCTTCCAGAATCGACAGCGCGGCGGCGATGTCGGTACCAAGCAACATCCGGCCGGAGGTATCCAACGTGATCGAGGCGTGGATCGGAATGCGCGTCCGTCCCTCGTCGAAGACGCGGCGCGCGGCGTGGATCGCCGCCTTCAGCTCGAGGATATCCTGCACCGTTTCGATGATCAGGACATCGCTGCCGCCGTCGACCAGGCCGCGCACCTGATCGAGGAAGAGATCGACGACCTCCTGGAATCTGGCCTGTCCCAGCATCGGATCTTCTGATGCCGGTAGCAACCCGGACGGTCCGATCGACCCAGCGACAAAGCGCGGATGCGAAGGCGTCGAGTACTCGTCGGCCACGCGCCGGGCGAGCTCCGCGGCGGCGCGGTTCAGCTCGTAGGTCCGCTCGCCGATCCCGTATTCGTCGAGCTTGAGCGTGCTGCCACCGAAGGTATCGGTCTCGAGCACGTCGCAGCCGACCTCGAGGTAGCCGGCGTGGATCCCTTCGATGATGCCGGGGTTGTGGAAGACGAGGTACTCGTTGCACCCCTCCTTGCCGCCGTACCCCTCGGCGTCGAGTTGCAGGTTGAGAATCGTCGCGCCCATCGAGCCGTCATAGAAGAGGACGCGTTCGCGGGCAAGGTCAAGGAAGTCGTGGCCGCGGGTCATCGTGTTTGCCGTCCCCCCATGTCGGTCGGGGCCTGCCCGCCGCATCCGCGACGGCAGCCCGGTCTCAATGGGGGAATTGTACGTCGCAATGCGCCCGCGTCACCGACGCGAACGCAACAGCCCTGCTTCTGTCAGGGCGCGCCTCTACTCCGTCATTCCGCGCCACCCCGTCATTCCGAAGTTACGAGGACTCTCGCCCTCGTCGCACGAACGGCACGATTCCTCGCGTTGCTCGGAATGTCAGGGGCGCACTCAGATTGACCGGCCGACTAGAACCGCGCCGGCGCAATCTCGGGGTCAGGTCCGTACGGCTCCGCCGGCGCCGACGTCGGCCCGAGCGTGAAGGGCGGATAGGCGTCGGTGAGGAGCATGACGTAGACGAGGACGCGATTGGCCCATCGCGAAACACCGGTCATGAAGTCGAAAAGGCCGCGCGGGTAGGATCCGGTGATCAGGATCGCGAACCATGCGATGGTGTGTACGATACCAACGGCCAAGATGAGGAAATAGAGGATGATGGCATGGGGAATGATGAGCAGCCATTTGACGAAGATTAGCAGGCGACTCAGTCGTTCGGGATAGGTAACGTCGTAATGCAGCTCCGGTTGTGCGTCCATGACTCCCTGTTCTCCCCCTCGCCCTGCCCGAAGGCACAGGCCGACACCATTCAGGTTGCCGCGATCCGGCGCGTGCGCAGCGGGATTCGCCGGGAAGAGCCACGAAAACATGCGGGCGACACCATTGTAGCGCGCCCGTCAATAGGGCTGATCCAGTGCCAATCTTCGAACGGTATTTCGCTGGTTGCCGACGTCGTACCCGAAGTCGGCCATCGGCGAGGGGTAAATCGGCGAAATTCAGATCACATCGACGCCGAGCCACCGCGCGTAGCCCAACCGGTCGATGAGCCCCGGTACATCGCCGACACCGTCCCCGTTCGCGTCCTGAAACGATCGCGGATAGATCGGATAGATGAGGCCCCGCTGCCACCACAGCGGCGCATCCCGTTGCTGCTCGATCACGTGGCTGTCTCCCTGACAAGCGTGCCGACGCCGCCCGCAAGCGCCGAGCACAGCCGCAAGCGCCGACTGCTCACACGACACCTTACCAAGAGCTGTGCCGACGGTTCGGCTTGGCGCTGTTGCATTCGCATCGCTTGACGATGCCGAGCGCGCCAGCCATGATGGGGGTCACACGACTTCCGTCGCGCAGATAGGAGAGCGGCCGTGTCGGATGCCGCCCCCGCCGACTCTGGACAGCGTTCGCTGGCGCTGCTAGCCCCATTGACCGGTCGAGGTGGCGAATTCGCGCGCGGTCTGCCCGCGCCGCTCACCTCACTCGTTGGGCGGGAGCGAGAGCGCGCGGCGGTGGCGGCAATGCTCCGTGACAATGCCGTCCGCTTGCTCACCCTCACGGGGCCAGGCGGCGTCGGCAAGACCCGCCTCGCCCTCCAGGTGGCGGCGGACGTGGCTGCCGACTTCGCCGACGGTGTTTGGTTCGTCACGCTCGCGCCGATCAGCGATCCACATCTTGTCGCCCCAGCGATCGCGCGGGCCCTCGGCGTGCGCGAATCGGGCGACCGGCTGCCGCTTGAGGGCCTGAAGGCGTATCTGCGAGAGTCGGAAGCGCTGCTCCTGGTCGACAACTTCGAGCAGGTCTTGGCTGCCGCCCCCCTGCTGACCGACCTCCTGGCCGCCTGCCCCGCGCTAAAAATCCTGGTCACGAGCAGGGCAGTCCTGCGCGTCTCCGGGACGTATGACTTCCCGGTTCCGCCCCTCGCCCTCCCGGACACCGAGCGCGCCGGGGCGGTGGCGCAGGTGGCTGCCGCGGAAGCGGTCCAACTCTTCCTGGCGCGGGCACGGGCGGCCAAACCCGACGTTGCCCTGACCGAGGCCAACGCCGCCATCGTGGCCGCGATCTGCCGCCGGCTGGACGGGCTGCCGCTGGCGATTGAGCTTGCCGCCGCTCGAATCAGGCACGTGTCCCCGTCCGCGTTGCTCGCTCGGCTGGAACAGCGACTTTCCGTCCTGACCGGTGGCGCGCGGGACCAACCGGCTCGCCTGCACACGATGCGCGGCGCCATCGCGTGGAGCTACGACTTGCTGGGCGCCGACGAGCAGCGCCTGTTTCGGCGGCTGGCCGTCTTCGTCGGCGGGTTTACGCTGGAGGCAGCGGAGATCGTGGCGGAAGAGCCTGCCGTCCCGAGGAACCGAAGGATCGGAGAGAGGGGCGGAAAGCGGAAGGCGGAACGAGACGCTGGGTCAACTGCCTTACGTCTCCCGCCTTCCGCCTCCGTGCTGGATGGCATCGCCGCGCTGATAGACCACAGCCTGCTACGCCAGGCGGAAGGCGAGGACGGCGTTCCTCGGTTCGGGATGCTGGAGACGATCCGCGAGTACGCACTCGATCAGCTCAAGGCAGGCGAGGAGGAAACATCCGCCCGAGATCGGCACGCGGCCTGGTGCTTAGCCCTGATGGAGCAGGCCGAGGTGGGGTTGATGGGCGCGGATCAGGCGGAATGGCTGGATCGACTGGAGACCGAACAACCCAACATGCGTGCCGCCCTGGCGTGGCTGATCGACGCTGACGAGCCGGGACCGGCGTTGCAGCTCGCTGCCTCCCTCGGCTGGTTCTGGTGGTCGCGTGGCGACCCCGCCGAGGGGCGGGCGTGGTTGGAACAAGCGCTTGCCCGCGGCGCCGGCGCGCCGCCTGCCGTCCGTGCTCGGTTGCTCGGGCAGTTGGGCGAAATCATTTGGTCACAAGGCGACTACCGGCAGTCCGTCACGCTGACCGAGGCAGCCCTGCAGGACTGGCGGGAGATCGGGCATCAGCCGGGCGTCGCGTTTTGCCTCCTCCACCTTGGCCGCGTGGCGCACGACGTAGGTGACTATCGTCGGGCGCAGACGCTCTACGAGGAGAGCCTGGCATTGCACCGCGCCATCGGGGACGACTGGAACACGACCAGGTGCCTGGCCAACCTCGGCATGGTCGTGATGCTGCAAGGTGACTTCGACCGGGCGGTCTTGCTCCAGGAGGAAGGGCTTGCCCTAGCGCGAGCGCGCGGACACGCGGTCATGATCGCGAAGATCTTGCACAACCTGGCTGAGGTCGCCCACCGTCGGGGTGCCTATCCGCTGGCGCTCGACCTGTATCGGGAAAGCCTCGGCAAGCACCAGGAGACGCGGGAGCGGCGGTTCATCGCCCAGTGCCTGCGCGGCCTCGTCAAGATTGCCGCCACGCTCGGCCAGGATGAACCTGCTATCCGACTCGCCGGAGCGGAGCACACCGTCCGTGCAGCGATCGGCGCCCCCGTGTCGCCCGAACCCGAGCGAATCGCCTACGAGCGGGATCTGGCGGCGCTGCGGGCGAAGCTAGGCAACGAGGCGTTCGGCGCGGCGTGGGCGGCAGGTCGGGAAATGGGGCTGGACGAGACGTTTGCCACTGCCGATGCGCTGGCAGCACGTCTGATAGAGAACAGTTCCCTCACAGACTCAGGCTGTGCCGGCGCCACGAGCCTGCTGTCGCCGCGCGAGCTCGACGTGCTTCGCCTCGTCGTCGAGGGGCAGACGGATCGGGAGATCGCCGACGCCCTCTTCATTAGCCGTCGAACGGCCAGCACACACGTCGGCAGTATCCTCAACAAGCTCGGCGCCTCCTCCCGCTCAGCCGCCGTCGCCGCTGCCATCCGTCGCGGACTCGCCTGAGGCTCCTCGATCTCCCCAATTGCACACATTACGTAAGCATCGCCCCCACCTCCGCCCATACCGAATCGGTACTTGCACGGATGCCGGCGGCGGCAGGAGGCGCGACGATGCCACCACGCCCACCGGTGGTCGACGGCCGCGGTTGCATCTCGGAAGGAGCGAGACACCATCAGGCGCACGATGCTCATCGCGATCTTTTGAGGTAAAGACGTCATCGACGAATATGGAGGAATCATTCATGTCACGCACCACGCTTGGTTTCGCGTTCCTGGCCCTGTTCCTCATCGCTGGCTCCATCCTCGGCGCCAGCAGCGCCCTCGGCCGCGCCCAACAGGCCGGCACGCCCGCACCCGGCACCGGCGTCACCACCGAAGTACTCGGCCAATCATTACCGAGCGCCGCCCCCGGCCAGGCCCTCTGGCTGCTCCGCGTCACCTTCGCACCCGGCGCCGCGGCGGCCGCGCACACCCATCCGGGCGCGACCATCTACCACCTCGACTCCGGCACCCTCACGTTCGTCCTGGTAGACGGATCGGCTACGCTCCACCGCGCGACGGGCACGGAGGCGACGCCGGCGCCGGAGGAAATCGGGCTCGATGAGGAGATCGTCCTCAACGCCGGCGACTGGATCTCCTACGAGGGCGATGCGGTCCAGATCGAGCGCAACGACGGCGCCGAGCCCGCCGTGATTCTCATCTCCAACCTCCGCGGCGAGGACGAACCTGCCCGCCACGCCGCCGAGGGCACGCCGGTGACACACACCGACCACCACGGCCCCCACTAGCGCTGACGCGGCCGTCGTCTCGGCTCTGGTCCTTCATCAGGCCAGGGCCGAGGCGCGCCGCGTGCGATGGACGCCAACCCCGCCTCGTTCGCAATCGATTCCTTGTCCGGCGAGCAATGCCCCAATCACTCCTAGGGCCGCCTCCAAATCCGCCACGTCCTCCAAACCGACCGCCACTCGGATCAGACCGTCCGGACACGGCCACACCAGCGTGCTGAACTCGCCGAGCGAGACTGCGATCGTGCCGAGATCGAGAGCGTTCACCTACGCGCGGCCCCGACCTCTTCCTAGACATAAAAGCCGAGAGGGTGCGGCTTCTGCCATAGCGAACGCATCGCAATGACAATGCCGGCCACGCGCTGGGTGACGTTGGTTACTCCGGGATATCCATTGACGCCATCGGGCTCAACGTGCGGCGATCCAACAGCAAGATGTCGAGACCGGGGACCCGAAGGAAATCGCTGTCGGCGGTGACGACTGTAACGCCACGATCGAGTGCCGTTGCAGCGATCAGCGAATCGATGTCGCCAATCAGTCCGGACCCGTGCGGTCGCCGCATCTGGCGACGCAGGTCTGCGTACCGTTCCAAAATCGGAAAGGTGAGAAAGTAGGGCGAAATCTCGCCAAGCAAGACATGCAACTCGCGGTGGCGTTCATCAAAGTTCGCTCGCCCTTTCAGGCCTTCGACGACTTCGGCATAGACAAGCGCACTGGTTGCAATCGAATGGTCCCGCATCCAAGGGGCGACGAGCGAGGCAACGGCCGGATGACCTCCGAGCAACGCGGTCATTGGCGTGGTGTCGAGCAAATAGCGCTTCACAGCTCAATTGGTGGAGTGGGACCAACCTCGTGCCGCTGCCGTTCAAGCTCATCGATCATGTCCTGCCAGTCAAGTTCCCGCCAGGCTCCGATCATGCCAAGCGCCGCGTCAAGCGCCGCTTGCTGCTGATCATTGTTCTGTGTTGCACCTGCACCTGCATCC
>JBOGUE010000232.1:0-1689 GCA_050695955.1 Thermomicrobiales bacterium
GTGCCGAAGATGAAATCCTGGGTGACGTTGGTAGTCATTGTGGAGTCAACGCGACTGCATATCCGATCAACGGTCCCAGCGTCGGCAGCGGCACGTAATCCCGGATGCCACCACCCTCGGTGACGGACACAGGGGCGAACGGCGCGTCTCCGAGCATCGGACTAGGATTGTATGATCCAGGTGCGAGACCGCTCTCATCGACGGAAAGGGTTACGCCGTCCAGTTGCTCTTTACCAAAGTTGATCACGACAAGAACGATCTGGTCTTCAGATTGACGCAGATAAGCGGCGACCGAGCGTTCGCTGGTCTGCACCGGCGTGAAGTCGCCGTGGCGCAGCGCCGGTGATTCGAGATGCCTCCGAATCCATAGCCGATACCAATGCAGCAGCGATTCCAGATCGGCGGTCTGCGCGGCGACGTTGATCTCGGCCGCGTCCGGTTGCAACGGCTCCCACGGCGTACCGGTGGTAAAGCCGCCGGTCGCCTCGCCGGTCCACGGCATCGGCGTGCGCAACCGTTCGTCCGGCTTTGTCCCAGTCATGCCGATCTCTTCGCCGTAGTAGATGAATGGGATGCCTGGCAAGGTCAGCAAGGCCAGGGCGGCGACTTTCGCTTCCTCGACGTTCTCCAAAAGGGTCATCGACCGTGTCTGGTCGTGATTCGTCAGGAAGGGAGCGAACCGCTGGTCCGGCAACTCCTCTTCGGCTCGGTCAACCGCCGTCACGAACGGACCGGCCGGGCCGAAGTTCGCCGCCGCGTGTAGCGTCTCGCCGATCTGGAAGAGAAAATAGCTGTCGAGCTGATCGGGGTAATAGGGCGTCAGCACGCTCGGCGTCGCGCCGAATATCTCGCCGACCGTCAGCGCCTCGGGATCAATACCTTCGACGAACGCACCGTATCCCCGCAACCACTCGTGCGTCTCCGGCGTGTTCTCCTGGACCGGTCCGTCCTCGATCAGGTGCTTGATCGCGTCGAGCCGGAACCCATCGACGCCCATTGCGTTCAGCCAAAAGTGGGTGATCTTCTCGGCCACCATCGTCACGTGCGGGTTGCGGTAGTTCAGGTCAGGCATCCCCTCCCAGAAGATGCCGTAGTAGTACTCGTTGGCGACCGGCGACTTGTGCCAGACCTCCTGCCCCCACGGCCCCTTGTACTCCGGCTTCTCGTCCGCCCAAATGTAGAAGTCCCGATACGGCGATCCGGGATCGCTCAAGGCCTCTTGGAACCACGGGTGTTCGCTCGACGTGTGATTGAGCACGAGGTCGAGGATGATCCGGATGCCGCGCCGCGCCGCTTCGGCGACCAGGCGTTTGAAGTCGTCGTTCGTGCCGTAGTCCTGGTCGATCTGGCGGTAATCGACAACGTCGTAGCCGTGGTAGCTGGCCGATTCGAAGACCGGCATCAGCCAGATGCAGTTCACCCCGAGGTCCGGCCCGTCGAAGTGATTCTTCCCATCGTTGAGGTAGTCGAGTTTCTCAATCAGCCCGTTGATATCGCCAATCCCGTCGCCATCGCTGTCATAGAACGACCGCACAAAGACCTCGTAGCAGACAGCGTCGTGCCACCATTCCCCGCCCGAGACAACGGACGTGGCGGCCGGCGACGGCGTGGCCTGCCGCGCCATCGCGATACCGGGGCCGGTGAGGAGGATGAGGGTGAGAAGAACGATCAACAGCGGTCGACGCCCTC
>JBOGUE010000233.1:0-5314 GCA_050695955.1 Thermomicrobiales bacterium
CGAGGGCATTGAGGTCACCGGCGCGTCCGATCCGGCCAACGGGTCGACAGCGGCGGGACCGGGCGGCACGATCACCTACACCCCGGACGCCGGGTTTATCAGTGTCGACACCTTCACGTACGAGATCACCGACGACGACGGTGACACCGATACGGCGATGGTCGTGGTGCTGGTGGTCCCGGCCGGCGGCGACGAGCCGATCGCCGTCGATGATGCAGCGACGACCGAAGAAGAGACGCCGGTCGACATCGACGTTCTCGCCAACGATGCCGGCGAGGGGATCGAAGTCACCGACGTCACCGATCCGGCCAACGGCGCGGTCGTCGACAACGGCGACGGCACCGTGACGTACACGCCTGAGGACGGCTTCACCGGGGTCGACACCTTCACGTATGAGATCACCGACGACGACGGTGACACTGATACGGCGATGGTGGCGGTGTTGGTGGTGCCCGCCCAGGGCGCGCCGATCGCGGTCGACGATGCGGCGACGACGGAAGAGAGCACGCCGGTCGACGTCGACCTCCTGGCCAACGACAGCGGCGAGGGGATCGAAGTCTCCGACGTCTCCGACCCAACCAACGGCTCCGTGGTCGACAACGGCGACGGCACCGTGACCTATACCCCGGACGACGGTTTCACGGGCACGGACACCTTCCCGTACGAGATCACCGACGACGACGGTGAGACCGACACGGCGATGGTGACGATCACCGTGACGCCCGCGGGCGCTGACGGTCCGACCGCGGTCGACGACACGGCGACAACCCCGCAGGATACGCCGGTTGAGATCACCGTCCTCGCCAACGACAGCGGAGACGGGATCGAGGTCAGCGACGTCACCGATCCGACCAACGGCGCGGCGACGCAGAATCCGAGCGGGACCATCACCTATACCCCGGACGACGGCTTTACGGGCAGCGACACCTTCACGTATGAGATCACCGACGACGACGGTGATACCGATACGGCGACGGTGACGGTCACCGTGACGCCTGACGGCGCTGGCGAAGGGCCGACCGCGGTGGACGACACGGCGACGACGTCGCAAGACACGCCGGTCAACATCGACGTGCTGGCCAACGACAGCGGTGAGGGGATCGAGGCTACCGGCGCGACTGTCCCGGCCAACGGGTCGGTGGCAGCTGGACCGGGTGGCACGATCACCTACACGCCGGATGCCGGCTTCACGGGCATCGACACCTTCACGTACGAAATCACCGACGACGACGGTGATACCGATGCGGCGACGGTGACGGTGACGGTGACGGCCGACGGTGGCCCCGGCGAAGGGCCGAATGCGGTCGACGACGTGGTGACGACGGAGGAGAACACACCGGTCACCATCGACGTCATGGCCAATGACACGGGCGACGGGATCGAGCTCACCGGCACCTCCGAACCGGCGAGTGGGTCGCTGGTCGTCAATACGGACGGCACGCTGACCTACACCCCGGACGGGGACTTCACCGGGACCGATGTCTTCGCCTACCAGATCACCGACACGGGCGGACAAACTGACTCGGCGAACGTGACCACGACGGTCGTGCCGGCTCCGGCGAAGATACCGCCGGTCACATCAGGGCCGGGCGCGAAGCCGCCGGTGACGGGACCGCAGGTCACGGGACCTCAGGTCACGAACCTGCCGGACACCGGCTCAGGAATGTTCGCCGATTACGGCACGACCCTGCGGGCGCTGTTGTTCGCCCTCGCGGTCTGCGGCATGACGATGGGTCTCGTGATGTGGCGGCGTGAAACCGCCGCATGGAACACGCGATCCTGACCGTACGCGTGGGGTAGGTTGAGGCCCTACCCCACTCATCTGCCGATGCTCGATTGGTGAGCAGACCGTCGAACTTCGGTCTGCCACCGGATGCGGCCTTGGGGGTTGGTGCGTCGTTGGGGCTCCGTTGCCCCGGAATGCCCGACGACAAACCGCCGCTCCGGCCGGCGCCTGAGAGAGGTCGTCGTGGTCCGGTGGACCGCGCTCCGATTCCCCAAATCGGCGGGAGATCGGACAACGGCGACCTTCTCAGGCGGTTCCGGATCTGCCGTAACTCGGAATCCAGGAGAGACCAGGGATGCTTGCAACACGCGTCGTCGTCTTCGACCAAGAGAGCGCCGGGCGTGAGGCGATAGTACGTGCACTTGAGAAGGATCCGCGTCTCCAAGTCGTCGCCAGCGCGGGCACCGTGCGGGAGGCGCTGCGCCAGATCGAGGCGCATAACCCCAAAGTCTTGGTGATCGCCGACAGGCTGCCGGGTGTGCGAGGGTTGGCGCTAACGTCGGCGCTGCGCCGGCAACTACCGAGGGTTGGCGTCGTCCTCCTTGTCGAGCGGTTCGACATTGATGCGTCGGTGGCGGCGGTCGAGGCGGACGCCGCCGGTCTGATCTGGCGCCGCATGCCCGAAGAGGAGCTGCTCCAAACCGTCAGGGCAGTCGCCAAGGACGCGAATCCGGTCCATGAGCGGGCGATGGCGGAGCCGGAGATCATGGCACAACTGCTTGCCGGTTTCCGCGCCGGATTTGCGGATGATCTCACCGTCAGTCGGTACGACCCCGGCGTCTCGTTGCACCTGCTTGGCGTGCTCGACGAGGTGGTCCGGGGGATGACGACGCATGAGATGAGTGAAGAGGAGAACACGAGCGAACGGACGGTCAAGCGCAATGTCTCGACGCTGATGGCCGTTCTCGGTGTGCGCGATCGGATGGGGATCGTGCGTGAGGCGGTGCTCCATGATTGGGTGGCAATCGGTCCCGAGGCGACCGAGTACAGACCGCCGTGGCAACCCGTCGGGCAGCATGGCGCCGCCGAGAATTGGCAAGAGAACCCACCAGCGCTGTTTGGTATGACCACGGGTGGGTGGTTGCCAACGCCTGACCAAGCGTGAGCTCGGCCGCCAACGGTCGGCGGCTGACCGTAGAGGCGGCCGCCCCGGCAATGACGCGTCGCTCAGTCCTTATGCCAGAATTGAGAGGGTTGCTATGACGTAGTGCGGCAGACACGGAGCGGGCGGTAAGGCAACCGCCGCTCGCGGACAATTCACGCCGGCAGGGCAGAAGTCGATCGACACGGTCGCGCCCGGGACCATGGTGATCTGCCGTGGTATTGACCGCGTCGTCTTCGTCGTCTGGTCAGGCTGTACCCTGTTCGCGCCCCGTCGGACGTGGGGCGCGATTGGAGCAATCGCGCCCGATGGCCCGAATCCGACGCCCGGCGAGACTAGGCAGTTTGATGTGCGCGATCCATTCTGTGCTGCGCTGACCGCGCGGTTTGGTGACGTCCAGCCAACCTTAGAGTCGCCCACGGGCAAGCGCTACCCGGCGTCCGAGGTGGCGACGGGCAATGCGTCCGTGCAGCCGCTCTCCGTGAGTCCAGGTAGCATTCGCGTGTGCAGCAGAGGCACGATGTCGTACCGCGGGGACTCGGCCCGTGGGTGGCTCGAATCTGTGCACAGCCTCACGCGACGGAACGTCTAGAGCGTGGCGCCGAGGTAGACGATGCAGGCAAACAGAAGCAGCGCTTGTATGAGACCGACGAGGCGATCGCTTACCTCATGCGTCTCGTCGCCGCTGCCTTGCCTCAGCGAGGACTGTTCGGTGCGCTGCGAGCACAGAGTTGGAGCGCCCTCACGCCGATACAGGGCATGAGCCTGACGTCATGGTGCGAACTTGGTGGCGCTCGGCGGCGCTGCCCACATGGCTCTTTGCCACTGCTGTTATTAGCTCGAGACGAGTCCGCTGGGCACCCCGATTGACTCGCACGAGCCGCCGTTTAGGCAGTCGACCTGACGCTGGACCAGCTTTTCGACCGCATCGATTGCGACCCCCCCTGGAGCGTCCGCCTGAAGGACCGCCACCTGACTGCCAACCTGCGCAAAGTAGGCATAGCCGGTCGCCGCAATGCCTTGGGGATAGTTGATGTCGTAGATGATGGACGTCGACGCCTCGCCGAATGACCTGCCATTATCGGCGACCCTCGCCTCTCCCACTCCGGCTGCCTGGAGATAGGGCGCCACGCCGTTGGCGACGAATTCCGCGGCCGCATCGGCGTCGTCGAAATTGAGGACGAAGGCCGTCACGATCGTGAAGGGCTGATTCTCGTCCACCCCCCGGCGCTGGACCACTTGAACAGCATGGTAGACGTCGGGGGCGGCTCCGTAGCTTGCCTCGCGTTGCGCGAGGACCTCGTCCACTTCGCCAAAGCGACGCAGGGTCGTGCCGTCCAGCCGGTCGTAACTCTCGCTCAGGGTGAGATCGAAGCGGCCGCCCGGATTGATGTGAAGCGCGCGGGCCGGCAGGTCAGGGTCGCCCCCTGCCTCGACCTCTCTCATACGCCCGCGAAACGCGCTCGCCAGCGCCTCGATCTCTTCCACCGTCGGCGCCGTCCCTGTCCCGTCTTGGATGACCACCCCGACGACGATCTCGTGGACGCGGAAGCTCAAGAGGAGCCGCTGATCTGCCCCCTCGGACTGGTTGATACGGGCAAGCTGCGTCGCGTTGCCCCATCGCTTCGTGCCCTCGACGGCTTCGTAGCTTGGCGTCCCCCAGGCTTCGGTGAGCATGTCGTAGCCGGTCTGTCCGCCCGCATCGCTGCCGTACAGGTAAAGGAATGTCGAGACGATCCGCGCGGCGCCTGCCTCGGCGGGCAACGCGAATGTGGCGTTATAGACGGTGACGAGACCGGCCGCTTCGAGCCGCTCCCGCGCCTCGCCCTCGCTCACGCCCAGCGCGGCCGCAAACGTGCCGGCCATCGTCTCCAGGTCGCTGAACCGAGCATCGCCCGTGACCATGCCGTACCCCGAGCCAATGTCCTCGGGCCTCAGAATCATCGCTGGGAGATCGAATGCTTGAATCGCTGTTGCCTCAGGCGTGGCCGCGGGCGTCGCTTCCTGGGCCAGGAGGGCCGGCGGTGTCGCCACAACCAACGCGGCGACCAACGCGAGCCCTGTGATCAATCGGCGAAATCGCCAGCGCGCCATGACATTTCCTCTCCCAACTCTGACCCCCATGGGACCACGCTCCTCCAGATTTCGAGCAGCGAAAGGCCACTCGGGATGAAGCCATGCGCGACGTGCGAAAAATTGGTGCGGCCGCAACACAGATGGCTTCTTCGTATTCGCTGGTTGAATAACATGGCCAGGCACATCGCGCAACCGTGCTGATGGTCACGGGGCAAGACGCACCAATGGGGCAGGACGGAGGGTTCGCGCGGCGCCGCCTCCCAGGCACAGTCAGTTCGACCCGTGACTGTGCCTGGGTTCTCGAGAGGACTATGCGCGATTGACATCGTTGCGCGCGCGTGCGATAACAC
>JBOGUE010000234.1:0-10158 GCA_050695955.1 Thermomicrobiales bacterium
TTTGTGAGGCATCGGCAGGCGCGTCTATGAGCTCAGCGGGCACCGTCACATGATTCGCCTGCGTGGTCGCTCTCGCGGGGAACCCGAATCGCCCTCACCGCCACCGTCGCATCCGGCGGAGCTCGACGCCGAGGCGCAACAGGACGAGCGTCTGATCCGCGCTGCCCAAGGCGGCGACCTCCCATCCTTCAACGCCTTGGTCACCCGCCACGAGCGTCCGGTCTACAATCTCTGCCTGCGGATGATGCGCGACGTCGCCACCGCCGAGGACGCCACCCAGGACACGTTCATCAAGGCTTGGTCGTCGCTCGACAGCTTCCGCGGCGGCATCGTCCGCCCCTGGTTGCTTAAGATCGCCACCAATCGCTGTTACGATCTGCTCCGGGCCAAAGGCCGCCGCCCTGCCTCGTCCCTCGATGCCGAGCTCTACGAATCCCAACCACGGTGGACCAGCCAGGTCGGCAGCGAAGATCCCGAGACCTTCTCGACGCGCACCGAGCTCGCCTCCCACCTCGAACGCGCGCTCGCCGCGCTGCCCGACGACCAACGCTTAGTCATCCTGCTCTCCGACGTGCAGGGCCACGGCTACGAGGAGATCGCGGCGATCGCCGGTGTTCCCGTGGGCACCGTCAAATCGCGCATCAGCCGGGCGCGGGCGCGCTTGCGCGACGCCCTCCGCGACGACCCGGCAGGCCGGGAACTGTTCGAACGATTTGGCCGTTCTTCTGAGGAGTGAATAGAACGCCTCGGGGCATCTCTCAGCGCCGGGGCCGGACGCGAACCATGAACGACGATTCGGCACACAATCGACCACAGCCCGAGGGCGGGGAGGGCACGGCGGGACAGCATTTGTCCGCCGATAACCTCAACGCGTATTTCGATGGCGAGCTCTCCGCTGCCGCCCGTTCCCACGCCGAATCCCATCTCCAATCGTGTGCCGCCTGCCGCCGCGACCTCGCCGACCTCCGAACGACCGTGACGCTCTTGCGAGGGCTGCCGGAGCAACGACCGCGGCGCTCCTTCCTGCTCAGCCCTGAACTGGCGCGCACGTCGCGTACCTCCTGGTTCCTCCGGCTTATGCCTTCGCTGCCAGCCCTCCGCACCGCCACAGCCGTCGTCGCCATGCTCCTGGTCGCCGTCATCGCCGGCGACGTCTGGACGAACCAAGGGGATGAACCGGATCGCACCGCCCAAGAAGCGCCCAGCACCGACGGAGCATCACGGGAGTTCGAACCTGCCGGCGCCGCTCCCGCCCTCACGGCTACCGCGCCGGCCCCAACCACGAGCAAGGAGCCGGAGGCAGCCCTTGCCCTACCGACACCGACCGCCCCCCCGCCCGCCCAAGCGGCAGAAGCGGCGCCGATAACGCCTACCCGAGAGCGGATGTCCGCCTTCACCGAGGCGCCCGAAGAGAGCGCAGCGGACGAGGAAGCGCCTCCTGCCGCGCCCGCTGCTGACAGCGCGGCGGACGAAGAGATCGCGAGTGACGAAGGTGACAGCAGCGCCGCCGACGACCAGGCAGCGGGCGCGGGATCCGGCGCCAGCGGAGAGGCAGCGGCGCAGTCCATCCCGCCCACCGCAACGGCCACGCCGAATCCAACCGCGACCCCGTTACCCACGGCTACCCCATCACCCGTCCCAAGCCCGTCATCGACACCGGCCCCGACCGCGACTGCCTCCCCGACACCCGCGCCCACGCCGACGCCGGTCGCCCAGCCCTCCAGCGACGGCGGCAGCCGACCATCCCTCTGGCGCATCGCCGAGATCGGTCTCGGCCTGCTTCTCGCCTGGCTCATCGTCAGCATCATCGGCATCCGCCGTCTCCGCCGATCGTAGGCGCAAACGCACCCTCCCCATTTGAGCCGTGTCCTCTCCCTCGTCATGCCGAGCTTGGGAGTCCCGGAGTCCCGGAGTCCGTCGAGGCATCTGCCTCTCATGAGCGACGTCCTTCGTGAGAGCCAGATCCTTCCACATCGCTCAGGATGACGTACGGTACGGAACTAATCGAACCCGCTGTTCGTTATCGATCCAGGACGCGACAGTCGCGCGCCTGCGCCACGCTCCGGAACCGCCCGTGTACCGTGCCGGGCGGCCGCTTCTCAGCCCAGGAGGACGCCATGTCCCGATTATTTCGTCCGGTCGCGCTCCCCCGCGCAATCGTCGCCCTCGCCGTGTTAGCTATGGTCGGCGCCGCCTTCGCTGGGCTTTCCCGTCCGGCCGCCGCCCAGGACGCAATTGCAACCCCGACCACAGCCGCATCTGGCACAACGACCGTTAGTGTCAACGGCCAAGGTCGAGTCTTCGTCGAGCCGGACACCGCCTCCGTCGTCGTCGGCGTCGACGTCATCCAGGACACCCTCGCCGCCGCCCAGACCGAAGCGACCACCCAGATGACGGCGATCATCGCCGCGTTGACCGGCGCCGGCATCGCCGAGGACGACATCCAGACCGTCAACTTCAGCGTCAGCATCTTGCGCGACTACGACGAGCGCGGCATGCCCGGCCCCATCAACGGCTTCCAGGTCTCGCATCAGGTCAACGTCACCGTGCGCGACGTCGAGCAACTTGGCGATCTGCTCGACACGGTCGTCGACCAAGGCGCCAACGCGATCTGGGGCATCAGTTTCTACGTCGAGGATCCGTCCGGCCCCGCCAGCGAGGCCCGCAAGCTCGCCGTCGAAAACGCCACGCGGAAGGCCCAAGAACTCGCTGAAGCGTCGGGTATGCAGCTCGGCCGCTTGGTGAGCATTTCCGAGGGCTACGCCCCGGCGCCACTCCCGGTCGAGTACGCCGCCGCGGAGATGGACCAACGCGGCGGCGGGCCCCCCGTCCAGGCCGGCACCACCGAAATCGCCGTCGAAGTCCAATTGACCTTCGAACTCGTCCCGTAAGCCCACGCTGGCGAACCGTCATTCCGAATGCAACACCCCGTCATTCCGAGCCGCGGCGAGGAATCGTCCCGTCGTCCCGACGAAGAGAGAACGGACGATTCCTCGCAAGCTCGGAGTGACGGATGCCTCTCTCCGGCCTCGCCGCCTTCCGCCTTCCGCCCTCCGCCCTATTCCACCGACCGCTCGCCCAACGTCATCTCGACTTCGAGCGTCTCGCTTCCACGCTGGATGGTCACCGACACCGTCTCGCCCGGCTCATGCCGGAAGAGCACTTCGGTCAGCGAGTTGTCCTGGTCAATCCGCTCGCCGTCGATGGCCAAGATGATGTCTCCCGCCGCGATGCCGGCCTCGTCTGCGGGAGCGCCGGGAACGATTTCCCGGATATAGACGCCATAGTCGACCGGCAGGTCATTCTGGCTGGCAATCTGCGGATTGATCGATTGCGGCCCCGCGATTCCCAAGAACGGGTACCGAACCTCGCCGGTTTCGATCAGCTTCCCGGCGATCTCTTTCACCGTGTTCGACGCGATCGCAAAGAAGAGACCCTGTACCGGCACACCGCTTTGCGTCTGGGGAAGGCCCAGCGTATTGACGCCGACTACCTCGCCCGCGAGGGTGAAGAGCGGCCCACCCGAATTACCGGGGTTGATCGCCGCGTCATGCTGAATCAACCCGGTCAACTCGGGATTGCCTTGCTGCTCCGCGAGACTGCGGCCGAGCGCGCTGACGATGCCCCGCGTCACGGTGTTGGTAAACTGCCCAAGCGGCGATCCAATCGCCAGCACCGTTTGGCCCGGTTGCAAGGCGTCCGAGTCGCCCAACGGCACGATCCCAGGAAGATTACCGTCGACCTGGATCACCGCCAGGTCGCTGATCTCATCGGAGCCCACCAGCTCGGCGTCGCGCCGCTCGCCGTTCTCGAAGATCACAAAAAGGTCGTCACTGCCGGTCACCACGTGCCAATTGGTGACAATGTGTCCCTCGTCGTCGATCACGAATCCGGTGCCGGACCCCGCCGGGACCTCCTCTCCCCCTGCGAACGGAGACTGTGACTCCCGCGCGTTGATCACTGTCACCACGGCCGGCGCCACTCGCTCCACCACCTCGACCGCCGATACCTGTTCGTCCGTGACCACGGGAGGCGACGCCATGGCGTCCGATTGCTCCTCTGTCTGTGCCGAGAACGGCCGCGCCGCCAGCGCGGTCACCGTCGCCGATGGCACATTTGTGAGCGCCGAATCCGCCGGCTCGTCTTCGATCCATTGCATCGCCAGCCAACCGCCAACCGCCCCCCCAACGAGGCCGATGACGATCAGCACCGTCAGCCCGATTCCCCAACCAGTTCGTCGTTCCATTGCGCTGCTGCATCCCTCTGGCGGCTGTCGTTCGGTCCGTCGGGTAGACTTTCGCACGAGATGGGCCACCAACCGTTGACACGCCGCCACCTGATCGCGCGTACGCTGGGCGCCGGTGTCGCATCCGCCACGGCCATCACGCTTGCCAGCTGCAACGACGCGCTCCCTCAGGTCTCACCCGCCACCGTCGCCCCCTTTGCCGGCAACGGCGATCCGCCGCTCATCGTCGATGTGCCCTGGCTCGAAGCAGCCCAATCGCGGACAGGCAACCAATCCCTTGTTCTCGATCTGTCGCCATTACGCACCTACCGTCGCGCCCATCTCCCCGGCGCCGTCCACGCTTGGTGGCAAGACACGATGGAGCTCGACCAGCCACAAGACATCTACGGCACCCTCCTCGACTTTGACCACGGAACCCAGGCCGACCGGATCGACCTCCTCGAAGACCTCGGCATCGGCGACGACACGGAGGTCATTGCCTACGACGACGACCGCAACCGCTGGGCGGCGCGGATGGTCTGGTTCCTCCGCTTCCTCGGCCACGACCGCGCGTCCGTGCTCGACGGCGGCCTGGCCGCCTGGCACGGCCACGGCCGGGAAACCCACGACGGCGAGATCGATCCCCCCGACACCGAACCTCCGACCGTCAATCCCCGCGAGGGGTACTACTACGGCACCACCGAGCTGCAGGAGCAACTCGCGCGGCCTGAGACCGCCTTAGTCGACATCCGCACTGATGACGAAGCCCGCGACACCGACAACGACCGCCTGCCGCTCGGCCGCATCCCCGGCGCGATCCCGATCCCCTGGACCTCGACTCTGCGCGATAACGTCGGCCGCCTCAAAAACCCCGCCGACCTCGAACGTCTCTACCGCGACCACGACGTCACGCCCGACCGCCCCATCGTCGTCTACGCCCGCTACGGCGTCGAAGCCGCCCACGGCTGGTGGGTCCTCAAGCTCCTCAATTACCCCAACGTCGTCGTCTACGATCGCGGCTGGGCCGGCTGGAGCACCACCTCCGACCTCCCCATCGACCCCCTCACGTAGCCCTCGGCACTCGTCGGGGGATGCCATTCGATGACTGACTCGCTATACTCCAAGCCATGAAGCGGACAAGGGAGATATCCCGCGGGTCGCCGACGCGGCCCACCGCCCATGCGCCGGCATTGCTGCCCGGCCGGCTTTGCCCTACCCGCCTGATCGTTTCCATCCTCGTGCTGCTGCTCTTGGCCGCGTCTCCCCCCCCGCTTGTCCACGCGGGGCCAGCCGAAGGGCGGGCGCCCGTTGCCTCACCGCGCTCGGCGCCTGAGCTCGTGCGCTCAGAATTGCTGCGCCTCCATCCCACTCTCCTCCAGCCCGCGACTGATGAAGGAGAGATCGACGACCTCGAAATTCGATTCATCGAACCCGGCATCGGTCCCGAAGCCGTCCTCCGCGCCCGCCCGTTCATCCTCGGCCCGGAATCGCTCAACGCTTTCCCGTCAGAGATCGAGACGGCGCGCGTGATGAGTTCTGACCATGCGCGTGATCGGCTCGAACGCTTCCTCAATCGCCGGGGATTGAGTTTCGACGAGCGTGAAGAGGCGTTGGATGTCTACGACGATCCCGCCGTTCAAGCCATCATCCCCGCGCCCAACCTTCGCGCCAGCTTGCTGATGCTGACCGGCTGGGACCCGTACCAGATCACCATCGACGCCGTGCTCGACGGCGCCAATCCCTCCGGCGAACCCTTCCAGGCGCTGGAGTTCGCCGATATCGGCATCGCCGACGCGGTCGCCACGATCGAATACAGCTCCAACGGCCGGTTCCGCATGATCTTCAACGAGCAATTTGCCACCGAGTCGCCTGAGCAGCTCATCCCGGTGATCGTCCATGAATCGCTGCATGGGGGCGGCACAAACTCCCGCCAGGAAGAGGTCATCGCCAACATTCTCGACACCATCTGCTACGCCGAGATTGTCCTCATCGACCCCCGCATCGTCGAATTCGGCACCGATCTCGCCGTTTTCAACAACGTCGAGTTACTGGCGCTGCTCAACTCGATGGGTCGCGCCGGCGGCGCCGCGCTCGGGATCAGCAGTTCTGGGTTGGGCGACGTCTTCGTCGGCCCGAACCTCGAAGACCTGGACGCCGAAAGTATCCAGGCCGTGATCGAGTCGGACGCCTTCTATGGCGCCCTGCCACCCATCGGCTCACCAGGGCAAGCCACCTTCACGGCGCTCATCAAGCGCTTCTCCGGCGCCGACCGCCTCAGCGATGAACCCCGCTTCGATGACGCGGCGCTCGCCGTGATCGACGAAGATGTCGGAGAAGTCCTCCCCCCGATTGAAGCGGTGCGCCTAGCCCGCATCCTTGGCTTCGTCATTGCCGGCGACGTCATCGAGGCTCCGTTCCCTGGGCTGGAAGCCAGCGCCCTCGCGCAGCGCCCTTTCATTCCAGCAGCGCCCCAACTCTTCAGTCCACGTTCCGCCCTCCCGGTCGGCGATCCGCCCACCGAAGACCGGGCCGAAGATGCGCTCGACGGCAGCCTGATCGCCGCCGGTGTCGAACGAAGCACGCGTCTCAGGGTTGTCGACAAAATCGACGACGGGTTCTACCGGCGCCTCATACCCGATCCGCCGCTGCGCGGCGCGGCCTTGATGCTCGAGGCCACCGAACCCTGGAGCTCGTCGGCGGCGGTCATCTTCGACGGCGCCAACGACGACGGGGCGCCGGTCGCGGTGCGGTTCGCCGACCTGCCCGGCAGCGCGCCGGTCGCCTTCGTCGACGACCTGACATCGCCGGATGGCGATCCAGCTATCTTGGTCAATAGCTGGTTACGCGGCGAGCCGTTGCCTCTACTCGCCTCCTACCTCGTCGAAGCGACGATCCTGCGCGCCGACGAATCGACCCAGGAGGAAGCGGTCGCCGCCGCCCTACTCGGCACACTCGCCTATGCCGACTTCGTCGCTGTCGAGCCGGATCTCGTCACGCAATCAACCTGGGGCGTCATCCAGCGCAACCGCGACCTCCTCGCCCTGATCAACTCATCCTCCTGGGCGCCCGAGCTTGACAGTCTCAATTCGGTCGGCTTCCTCCGCCCATCCAACGGTGCGATCGACATCCTGCCCGGCCTCTACGACGACGCCGAGTCCTTCTCCGAGTTCATCGCGGCGCGACCTCGTTCACTCAACGTCGAGCGAGACTTGGCGACCGAGGCGCCGCCCGTCTTTGCCGACTATCTCAACCACGCCGGCATCGAACCGCGACAGCAAGCTGCCGGCCCGATCTTTGACGCCGAGACACTGGGTGAGCTCGACGCGCGATTGGGCGCGTTTCTCTCGCCCGACGACACGCTTCGTGCGGCCGGCATCCTGCAATTGGGCGCCGCCTGACGAACGCGCCGACTACCATCGCGGGGGGTCTGACCTCGCCAATCGCGTCGATCGACGCGGGCGTGGCGCCTGAATCGGGGGAAACGGGCGCCACCGTTGACTTTCTGGCCGTTGCGCCAGGACGGGTAACACGCCTAGTCTAAAGTCGTTCAAGCGTCACTGGCCCGCGACCCCGCGCGGAGCCGAGACGGCGCCTATCAGGGCCGCGGATCGCGCGCGCAACGACGTTCGCCCCTTTCCGCACCGATTGGGGATCGGATGCCCTGGTAGGCCCGTGGAGGGATGGGTCATGTCATCTTCGCGGTCACGCGCCGACGGCGTCCGCCCGTTGCAGCGGGAGGCCACGCCGCGATGGGACGCCCATCGCCTCGCTCGGCTGGTGGCGCTCCTCTCAGTGCTCTTCGTCCTCCTCTCGCCAGTGGCCGGTTCGGTCAGGCCGGAACCAGTCGCCGCCAACCACACAAACATCAAGCTCCCCTTCGCCGGCGGCTCCACCTGGTACGTGTCGCAGGGCTACAACACCTCCGCCGCGCAGGGTGGCAGCCACTACAACTGCGGCGATCCCGTCTCCGGCAGTTCATCGTGCTCTCAATACTGGCAATACAAATACTCCCTCGACCTCGCCCGCACCAGCGGCACTACCGCCGGCCAAAACGTGCTCTCGCCCGTCAACGGCACTATCCGCTGGATCGACCAAGCCTATGGCGGAATGTCAATCAACCTCGGCGACAATTACGCGCTTGCCTTCTTCCACGCCGACCTCGCCCCTGGGCTAGCAGCCGGACAGGCAGTGCAGCAGGGCCAGTACCTCGGCACCGTAGCCGGGCCCGGCGGTGGCGGCAATGGCGGTTGGCCGCACATCCATCTCACAATCTGGTCCACGACCGACGGCGGCAACTGGAGTCGCATCGCCGTTCCCTTCACCGACGAGCACGCGCTCGAAGGTTCGGACTTCCCCGCCTTCAGCGAGAGCAGTCGCAACCAGCACCAGGGCCGCCAGCTCACTTCCTCTAACACGCAATCCTCTCAAGTCCAGACGCCAGGCGTACCCACGCTCTCCAGCCCGCCGACCGGTACGACCTACCAATCGAGCCCGATCCAGCCGACCCTGAGCTGGCAGGCCGTCACCGGCGCCACCGAATACCAGGTCGTCATCAACGACGGCGACATGAACAGCCCGTGGGTCAGCACGACCTCGTGGAAGACGCCGCAACTCGACGACGGCCAGTACGCCTGGCAAGTTCGCGCCCGGAATTCGGCCGGCGCCA
This sequence comes from Thermomicrobiales bacterium, assembly GCA_050695955.1. Classification (GTDB taxonomy): domain Bacteria; phylum Chloroflexota; class Chloroflexia; order Thermomicrobiales; family UBA6265; genus JBOGUF01. Next base: position 8,892 of record JBOGUE010000234.1, read on the forward strand.
GCAACCTGAGCCCGAAGTGGGTCTTCTGGGTCGACCCCGCGCCGACCAACCCGACGCCGACCCCCGGCCCCGGCAGCGGCCAGCTCGAAGTTCGGCTCAACGCCACCGCCGGCAGCGTCGGCGTCGGCGTCACCGCCACCGGTAGCGGCATGGGGGCCAACGAAACGGTCCGCCTCTATTGGGACACCCAGTCCTCGACCGCCATCGCTTCGACGACCGCCACCGCCGCCGGCGCCTTCAGCGTCGCCTTCAACGTGCCAGAGGCGACCGGCGGCAATCACACGGTCATCGCCCGCGGCGCATCGACCACTCGCCGTACAACTGCCGCCTTCCGCGTCAACCCCGCCCTCGTTCGCGCACCGTACCAGGGTCCGCCAGGCACCCCGATCGACGTCACCGTCCGCGGCTTCGGCGGCAACGAATCGGTGCGCCTCAACTTCATCTCCGCCAGCGGACCGGTCCTCGGCACGACGACGACCAACTCACGTGGCGCCGGCACGTTGCGCATCACCATGCCCGAGGCAGCCAGCGGTTGGCGCGACTACACCGGCGTCGGCCTCTCCAGCGGCTTGCGCGCCTGGGGCGCCTTGCTCGTCCAACCGCTCGTGACCGTCAGTCCGACGAGCGGCGCGCCCAACACCACGATCAACCTCACGGCCAAGGGCTTCCCCGCGAGCCGCGGTGTCACCGCGGCCTGGAACAAGAACACGACCAACCCCGGCGCCACCGTCTGCACCGGCGCCACGAACAGCAGCGGAAACTACTCCTGTTCCTTCCGCATTCCCCAGTCCGGCGCCGGTTCCTACCCCGTCGTCGTGACCGCCACTGACAATACGTTCGCCAGCGCGACCGTTGGCGTCACTGGCTCCGCGGCCGTTACCGTCGCCCCGACCAGCGGCCGCGTCGGCACCGACCTTACGGTCAATGCCGGCGGCTTTGCTCCCAACGAGATGGTGAACTTCACCTGGGACTCCAGCTCGACCGCCTGGCAGTCCCGGCGCGCCGATGGCAACGGCGCGTTGCTCGTACGTTCCACCGTGCCCTCCCTCTCAACCGGCGACCACACCCTGCGGGCGCGCGGTGCCTCCAGCGGCCGCACGGACACCACGTCCTTCACCGTCCTCTCCGGCGCTCCCACCGGCGACACGAGCATGATCGGCCCCGGCACCTACGCCATCACCGGCACCCGCGAAGGGCTCGTCGGCGGCACGACCTCGAACGGCCACGTCATTGTCCCGAACGACCACTTCGTTTCGCTTCCCGCGTG
>JBOGUE010000235.1:0-7483 GCA_050695955.1 Thermomicrobiales bacterium
CGTAGCGGCGCGCTAGTCGTCGTCGCCTTCGGCATCGGACGCAACGGGGGAGGCGACCGGCGTGCCGGCGGTGCACTCCTCCGCCGACTCGACGTCGACGATGTCGCCGTGGGCCTCGTGGGCCGGCGCCGCGTGCTCGTCGATCTCGATCAGCACGAGGGGGTTGTCCTCGGACGAGGTCGCGTGGCAAACGAGTACCTTGTGCCCAATCGCGACGGGCGAAGCGACGGGCGACCCTTCCGGCGTCCCTTCCGGCGCCGCCTCTCCGTCCTCCTCGCAGGTTGCGGCCGCCTCGTCACCAGCGGTGTCGCCGTGCGCCTCGTGCGCCGGCACGGCGTTTTCGCTGACCTCGATCAACTCGGACGGGTTGTCCTCGGAGGCGGTGACGTGGCAAACAAGGACCTTATCGGACGGTCCTTGCGCTTGCTGATCCTGGTCCTCCTCGTCGTCCTCGCCCTGGGCGGGCGGGGCGGCGTTACCGTTGCCGGGGTTTTCGGGCGGACCGGGATCGGCGTTGCCGTTGCCGTTGCCCGGATTTTCCGGCGGACCTGGGTCGGCATTGCCGTTCCCGGGGTTCTCGGGTGGGCCAGCGTCCTCGGGTGGACCAGCGTCCTCCGGCGGTCCGCCGCCGTTGCCGCCGCCACCGCCCTGCTCGTGGTCGGGCTTATGGTGGTTGGCCTGTTCGACGTTCGAGCCGCCGCCGCCGCTCGGGGCGGCGAACGTCGCCTGGATGCCCCAAACCAGCACCAGGCCGAGTGCCAGCACGGCCATGCCTCGCCAGAGGCGTTGCGTCTGCATGATGAGTCCCTCCTTTTCGCCGATCCTCGGCGCCGGACTCCTCCCCAACGAAGCTGTCCGGGCGCCGAGTCCAACGTGGGCGTCTGCAATCGCCGCATGTTGCATGTTTGGAACGGCTGTCCCCCAGGGCGGGAGTCCTCCCCATGGACTCCAGCGGTGAGGCTGCCACACCCGTTTGGGCCTGAACAGGTCACAGGGACTTCGTTCCTAGGAATCGAAAACGGATCGGCAGAGTATGAGCGGCACAAAGAAAGCGTATACTCATTGGGAGTCGGAGGAAGCGGAATGTCCAGCCCATCACGCGTTATGAACATAGAAGACGCACCAGAACTGGAGCAGATCGTGAGGGAGATCCGGGGGACGTGGACTGAGCTCGTCATCCGCCAGAATGGTGTCGATGTCGCGCTGGTTGTGCCCATCGAGCCGAGAGTATCCCAGACGGTGTCTCGTGTTATTACCGAAGCCGACATTGAGGCAACGATGTCCGCGGCGGGTGGCTGGGCGGATGTCGACACGGACCGATTGCTTCGCGATATCTACGCCGATCGGGATAGTGGTGATAGACCCCCGGTCGAGTGGTGAACTACCTCGCCGATACCGATTGGGTCGTTGACTATTTGAAAGGCCGTGCCCCGGCAGTTGCCTTCATCAATGGACTGCTCCGCCAAGGGCTCGCCATCAGCGCGATCACGTTTGCCGAGGTCTATGAGGGCATCTATTACGGCGGGAAGCGAGCGAACGACGAGCAGGTCCTCGAACGGTTTCTCAGAAGCGTCCCCATCCTCGACGTTACGCGCGAAGTTGCCCGGCAGTTTGCTATGACTCGTGGCGCGCTCCGTCAGCAGCGCGTAACGGTTGCCCCACCGGATCTGCCTATTGCCGCGACGGCGATTCATCACGACCTGATTCTGGCCACGCGCAACGTCCGCCATTATGACCGTATCCACGGCCTTAAGCTGCTGATCCCCAGTTCCTGAGCTCGGGGCCGGCCGGGGTATACTCGCGGCCAGTCTTGCCGTTCCATCTGCCTCGGAGGATCGTGTTCCCATGTCGTCGTCAACAGCACGTATCGATTCAGGCGCGGCGGTGGCGCGCGTCCGGTTCGCGCCCAGCCCGACCGGCTCGCTCCACGTGGGGGGTGGGCGGACAGCGCTCTTTATCTGGCTCTATGCCCATGGCCAGGCCAAGCGGCAAGGGAAGGAAGGGGCGTTCCTCCTCCGCATCGAGGATACCGACCAGAAGCGGTTCGTGCCCGGCGCGACCGAAGGGATCATGCGGGATCTCGCCTGGTTCGGCCTCGATTGGCAGGAAGGGCCGGACAAAGGCGGGCCGGTCGGACCGTATGTCCAGAGCGAGCGGGTCGCGACGTACCAAGCGCACGTCGATCAACTCGTCGGGGGCGGGCATGCGTACCGCTGCTTCTGCTCGCCGGAACGGCTTGCACGGGTGCGCGAGGAGCAGCGCGCCCGGAACGAGGCGCCCGGCTACGATCGGCATTGCCGAAATCTCTCCCCGGCCGAGGTCGAGGCCAAGCTGGCGGAAGGGTTGATCCCCGTCGTGCGGTTCAAGATGCCGCGGGAGGGGGAGACGCGTTTCGTCGACCTGTTGCGCGGCGAGATCGTCTTCCAGAACGCCAACCTGGAGGATCTCGTCCTGCTCAAGAGTGACGGGTTTCCCACCTACCATCTGGCGAACGTCGTCGACGATCATTTGATGGGAATCACCCTCATCACGCGGGCGGAGGAGTGGATCCCGAGCACGCCGCTGCACATTCGCCTCTTCGAGGCGTTCGGGTGGGAGCCGCCGGCGATTGCGCACATGCCGCTGATCCTGGGGCCGGGGGGCGGCAAGCTCTCCAAGCGCCACGGCGCGACGGCGATGAACGAGTTCCGAGCCAAGGGATATCTGCCCGAGGCGCTGATGAACTACCTCGCGCTGCTCGGTTGGAGCTACGACGCGACGACCGAGATCTTCTCGAAGGAGGATCTGCTCGAGAAGTTCTCGCTCGAACGGGTCAACCTGTCCCCGGCGACCTTCAGCTACGAGAAGCTGACCTGGTTCAATCAGTACTACATCAACCACATCCTGACGCTCGACGACGTGACCGCGCGGGTGGCGCCGTTCCTGGCGGAGGCAGGGTTGGTGGAGGCGGGGGCGACCGAGCCCGGCCATCGGCAGTACGCGGCGGTGCGGGATGCGGTGGCGCTGCTTAAGGACCGATTGGTGACGCTGGCCGAGGCGCCGGAGCTGATGGGCTACTTCCTGACGGAGGAGTTGGCGGCGTACGATCCGGCCCTGCTGGTGCCGAAGAAGATGACGGCCGAAGAGACGCTGCACACGCTCTCCGCTGCCGAGCGGGCGCTGGCGGGGGTGGATATCGAGGATGAGACGGCGACAGAGGCGGCGCTACGGGCGCTGGCCGACGAACTGGGCCTGAAGGCCGGGCAGCTCTTCATGCCGATTCGGGTCGCAGTCACCGGGCGCATGCAGTCGCCGGGCCTCTTCGAGACGATGCGCGCTATCGGCGACCGCCGCTGCCGTGAGCGATTGGCGCGAGCGATCGCGTCGTTGCGAGAACCGGCGGTTGCCACGTCGTAGGGATGGACGTTACCGCGTAAATCAACAGGGGGCCTCATGATCTTCCTGCTCGCTGCTTTCATTGGCTTCTTCGCCTTGTTCTCGGTGGCCACGGTTGGGGTTTCCGCATCGACGGCGGTGTCCGTGGTGAAGCCGGTGGGCATGATCCAGGACGACGCCACGCCGGCCGGAGATGGGGGTTATGCCCACCCGGAGTGGTTGGCCGAACCGGCGTGGTTGATGGAGCACCTTGACGACGCGAATGTGACGGTGATCGGATTGACCCCGGCGTCGAATTTCGGGAACGGGCATATTCCGGGCGCGGCCCAGATCGACTGGCAGGACCTGGAGATCGTCGATACCTCCGACCCGGCGATCGCAGCCTGGCAGGGGGAGGTCGAGCAGATCCTGACGCGACTCGGTGTTGCGCGCGACGACACGGTGGTGATCTATGACGGCGGCACGCTCTTCGCGCCGCGCCTGTGGTGGGTGCTCCACCAGTTAGGGCACGTGGATAAGCGGGTGCTCAACGGCGGACTCGACGCCTGGGAAGCGGCCGGTGGTGAGATCGAGGAGGGCGAGGTGGCGGTTGAGCCGGCCACTGAGCCGTACCAGGGTACGCCGGACGACTCCGCGCTTGCCACCCTCGACGAGGTGGAGGCCGCGCTGGACGACCCGAATGTGATTCTGGTCGATTCCCGCACGATTGAGGAGTACGTTGACGGCCACATCCCCGGCGCGATCAGCATCACCTTCACCGAGAACGCGGTGGCGGACGACCCGAAGGTTTGGAAGTCGGCCGAGGATCTGCGGGCGATGTACGAAGCGGCCGGCGTCACGCCGGACACGTTGGTCATCTCCTATTGCAGCACCGGCGTGCGTTCGGCCACGACCTACTTCACGCTCGGCCTGATTGGCTATGAGAACGTCGCCCTCTACACCGGCTCCTGGGACGAGTGGAACAGCCATCCCGAGTTGCCGACGACAAGGGGGCGGCGGCCGTAGCGTCGCCGCAATCGGTGGGACCATTCGTGTTGGCGGCTGGTGCTGGTTGTCCAGGTTGTCCAGGTAGATAAGCAGATGCGAGCAAACCGACGCGGATAGCGGGCGCCGACCGGGTATACGGTCGAGGTCTCCGACCCGGCGCTGGGCGAGGAAATTACGCCGCCGGCGCCGGTCGAACGCGAGAGCGACGACTTGAAGTCCGGCGAGCGCCAGCAGTCCCAGACCGCGCGGCCGGGCGATACGGTGACGTTGACCCGACGTGTGGTCCAGGACGGCGCGGTGGTCTCCGAGGAGTCGTTCGTTAGCCCATACGAGGCGCAGGCGGATGTGTTCCTGGTGGGGAAGAACGGCTAGGCCGCCTGCCAGCCCTCCGTCATGCTGAGGTATCGAAGCATCCCCGCGCGCAGCGCATCGCCGGTATGACGGGGCGGCTGCGCCGGGGGATGCTTCCCTTCGGTCAGCATGACGGATGGCCCTTGCCAGACCACTGAGCATCGGAGTTCGCGAGGTATCGTCGCGTCCTTTCTAAGACGAGGAGACTCCTCACCCTTGAGCATAGACCTCCTGAGGGAGGAAGGAATATTGCCAGGTTCGTGGGAACGGGAACCAGTGGTATGCTGCATGGAGGACTTCGGTCGCTCGTACGAGAGAGAAACCTATGAGAAACATCCAGCTCGACGACGATCTGGTCGAAGTGATTCAAGCGGATGACGAATCGATAGATCGCACCGCGCGCGAGTTGATTGTGCTTGAGCTATACCGGCGCGGCAGCATGTCGAGTGGCAAAGCCGCTCAATTGCTCGGTATGTCCCGTGTGGAGTTCATCCGCTATTCCGGCCAGCTTGGCATCCCCTACTTTGACACGACCGATGATGAATGGGAAGCCGAGTTGAGAACCATTCGGTCGGCGTGAGCGATCTCTCGGTCATTGCGGATGCCAGCGCCCTCATCGCTCTTGACGACATCGGATTGCTCGGGCGTCTCGCTCCGCTCTTCATCGAATGCCTCATCCCGCCCGCCGTCGCTCAGGAGATCGCGCCGACCGTACGTCGCCCTGCCTGGGTGACGGTGCGATCACTGACGGGAACGCCCGACACTCGAGTCCTGCAGGCGGGATTAGGGCCTGGCGAAACCGAAGTTTTGAGGCTTGCCCTCGAACTCGGCACGTACACGGTCATTGTTGACGAGCGTGCTGCCCGTCGACTCGCGGTGTCTCTGGGCCTACCGCTCATCGGCACGGTCGGATTGTTGGCCAGAGCCAAGCGGCAAGGGATCATTTCCGCTGTCCGGCCAAACATCGAAGCACTCGTGCGAAGCGGCTTCTACGCCTCGTCCGGTTTGATCGACCGCGTCCTACGGGAGGCAGGCGAAATGTCGTAGGACGTGCCGCTTTCCCAGTTCATCCCCGTAGCGGAACGGATCGTCTGCCAGGGACCCCAGCAGAGGCCGCCGGTGCAATGGCTGCGCCGCCGCGTCCCCAGCGTGCCGTTCTCGGTGACATGGGACGCGATCGTTTCGATAGGCACGTGGGTTGGGTCACTGAGGCGAGATGCTCGAAAGCGGCGACCGGGACGGGCTCCATACCCCCGCCGTTGATCGGGTCAAGGGCAAGACGGGTCCAGAGAACAACGCCATCGGGGAGCGGGTCACCGGAGGCGATGCCGAGACGGAACGGCGTCGCTCCCATCGTGGGCGTTGCCACGGGGCTCGCTTGGACGGCCCCCATGGTCCGCGTCGGGCGCCCCGGTAGGCTGGCGACCACGGCGAGGCCGCCCGCCGCTGCCGAACCAGTAAGTAGGCGCCTCCGGTTGACGCGAGCGCGCAACTGATGCTCAAAGTCCGCATGGTGCATTCCTTTCCTCCCAAACGAGTGCCCAGTGTCGCGTGCCGAGTACCGAGTGCTGACGCCTGACGCCTACAAACGCTCCGCGCCCGGACGGCCGGTTTCGACGATGAAGGAGGCGCGGGTCTGGATCGGTGCATCGCGGGTGCGCACCGAGTCGAGCAGTTGGTAGTCGGCTTGCCACTGGTCGGGCGTGAGGGTGGCGCGGACGTAGCCGCGCAGATCGCCGTTGAAGAACTTGACGTGCGGGTTGGCGGCGAGTGCTTTTTCCGCCTGCTGGATGTCGCCGGGATACCCAGAGCTGATCGAGGTGCCGACGAACTCGGTTGCCAGCGTCTCCGACTCGACGTCGCGGAAGTCGGCTTTGAGGTCGTTGACCCAGCTCGAGTGCCAGTCGCCGGTGATGACGACCGGATTGGCGGGGCGGGTCTGCATGATGTGGCCGAGGATGCGATTGCGGGCGGCGGGATAGCCGTCCCACTGGTCGTGGTTGAAGAGTTCGGCGTCGGTTGGATCGTAGTCGAAGGAGGCCATGATGGTCTGCTGGGCGATGACGTTCCAGGTGGCGGTGGAGGCATCGAGCCCGTCGAGCAGCCAGCGCTCCTGATCTGGACCGGTCATCGTCCGCTCTTCTTCGAGAGTCTCGGCGCAGGGGACCTTGAAGCCGTCGTCGCAGGCCTGGTTCGAGCGGTATTGGCGGGTATCGAGCACGTTGAACGCGGCCAAGTTGCCGAAGGTGAAACGGCGGTAGAGGAGCAGGTCGTCGCCGCGGGGCGCGTGCTCCGGCCGGAGCGGCAGATGCTCGTAGTAGGCCTGGAAGCCGACCGTGCGGCGCGGCAGGAAGTCGACGGGCGTCGAACCGTCCTGGTCAAGGTCCGAGGCCCAGTTGTTGTCGACTTCGTGATCGTCCCAGGTGAAGAGCCAGGGGAAAGCGCCGTGGGCGGCTTGCAGGTCGGGATCGGTCTTGTAGAGGGCGTGGCGGTTGCGGTAGTCGTCGAGGGTGTAGATCTCGTTGCCGGTGTGGAAGCGGACGGCGGTGGGGCGCGGGCCGCTCTCGTAGATATAGTCGCCGAGGTGGATAACGAGGTCGAGGTCGTCCTGCGCCATGTGGCGGTAGGCCGGATAGTAGCCGGCCTCCCAGTTCTGACACGAAGCGTAGGCGAAGGCGAAGCGGTCGACGGCGGCGTCCCGCGCCGGTGCGGTCTTGGTCCGTCCGACCGGGCTGCCCGCGTCGCCGGCCATGAATCGGTAGTAGTACTC
>JBOGUE010000236.1:0-6915 GCA_050695955.1 Thermomicrobiales bacterium
CCCCGACACCTTGTCTCGGGCGCCGGAGGACGACACCACCTCTGACGTCATCACCTTCGCCTCGGTTATCGCCGAGCCGGCCGACCGCCGGCTCTGGGTCGCGGTCGGACCACCGCATCAACACCCCTACCACAGCTACGAGTTCTCAGGAGCAGCTGTCGGCACCCGGTAGACGGCCAGCCACCATTCGCGGCTGGTCGTAAAGATTGACGGAGGGCAACGATGCGCGAAGAACTGCAAAGCGGCGTTCACACGATGCTCGGTCGCAACACGAATCGGCGGCGCGTCATCACCGGATCGGCGGCGGCGATGCTGGGCGCGCTGACGGGCGCCCCGGCACTACGCGGCTTCACCGGCGCGGCCGCTCAGGAGAGCGGTCAACCGACGGCGGGCGGCACCATCGTCATGGGTCTGATCCAGGAACCGGGTCAACTCAATGATTTCTTCAACGGTCAATCCGGCTCGTTTCTCTCGGTGTTGGCGGTCGAGCCGCTCTTCGTGGCCGGCGTCGACGGTGAATACCTGCCGGTTCTCACCTCCGAGGTGCCCACACTCGAGAACGGCGGCATCTCCGCGGACTTCCTGACCGTTACCTATCGATTGATCGATGGGCTCACCTGGTCCGACGGCGAACCCTTCACCGCCGAAGACATCAAGTTCACCTTCGATGTCTACAAGGACCCGGGCAGCACGCCCGCGATCCCCGGCTACTACGACCTGATTGAGTCGGTCACGGTCGTTGACCCGCTGACCGCCCAGGTCAAGATGACTCAGATCAACGTCGCCTACCTCGACCTCTGGCAGCATGTGCTGCCGCGGCACAAATTCGAATCGACCGCGGTCACGCAGGAACACGAGCAGGCGTTGACGCCGCTCGGCACCGGCCCCTTTGTCATCGCGGAATGGCGCACGGGCGACGAGATCGTCTTGGCACGCAACGAGAACTACCGTGAAGCGGGTAAGCCCTACCTCGACGGCATCACCGTTCGCGTGACGCCGGAGAAGGAAACCGCCATCGCCTCCTTCGTCAACGGCGAGCTCGACTTCATCTACTTCATCGTCACCGGTGACCTCCCGACTCTGACCGAAGCGGAAACCTCCGGGCAGCCGGTCCACGTCGAGGTCTTCGAGGGTGGGGCTAGCGTCGAGTGGCTCTGGCTCAACCTGGGCACCGAGGGCGACCCGGCCACGCCGCACCCGGTGCTCGGCGATTTGGCGATCCGGCAGGCGATCGACATGGCCATCGACCGCCAATCGATCATCGACGAGGTCCTTGGCGGTTTCGGTTCGCTGACCGGGGCCTTTGTCTTCGCCGGCTGGGCCGCGATCGAGCGCCCGCCAACCCCGTACGATCCCGCGCGGGCGATGGCGATTCTGGACGAGGCCGGTTGGGTGCCCGGCGACGGCGGCGTGCGCGAAAAGGAGGGCGTCCGCGCCAGCCTCCGCTACCAAACGATTGCCGGCGACCTCACTCGCGAGTTGTACCAGCAGGTCGTGCAACAGAACCTTGGGGACGTCGGGATCGAGCTGACCATCGAGAACGTGCCGTCGAACACGATCTTCGGCAGCTACGAAGAAGGCGGTATTCTCGCCCGCGGCCAGTACGACCTCCTGATGAGCCGCGACGGCTATCTCGTCGATCCGGCCGACTGGGTTTCCGTCTTCACCACCGCTGAGATCCCGAGCGAGGCAAACCCCGGCGGATTCACCTACAGCTTCTACAGCAATCCGGCGTACGACGATCTGATCGCCCAAGCAGCCGCTACCCTCGACCAGGCCGCGCGGAAGGCGCTCTACGAGGAAGCCGACGCCATCCTGACCGCGGACAAGCCGGCCATCCAACTGTACCGCTCCGCCAGCGCCGAGGCCTGGGGCACGCGCATCAAGGGTATTTCCAGCCCCTTCTTCGACCCCCGTGGCACACTGCACACGGCAGAGGATTGGTACGTCGAGGAGTAGCAAGTACCGAGTGCCCAGTGCCCAGTTTCCAGCTTCCAGCTTCCAGCTTTACGAACTAAGGTGTGCGCCATCTGAATCGAATGCGGATAATGGCACACCGTTGACTCAAAGTACTGGGCACTCGGCACTCGGCACTGGGCACTCCCCTCGGGGTGATGTATGTCCCGCTACCTCATTCGCCGGACGGTGCAGGCCGTGCCGCTGTTGCTTGGCATCAGCGTGCTCGTCTTCCTGCTGCTACAGATGACACCGGGTGGGCCGCTGGCAGTCTCGGAGCGGTCGGGCGCGTCCGGCAGGGTGACGCAAGAAGATTTTCAACGGCTGCGCGACAAGTACGGGTTGGACGATCCGCTCTACGTCCAGTACTTCAACTGGCTGAAAGAGTTAGTGCAGGGCGATTGGGGCACCTCGTTCAATACTGGCCGGCCGGTGCTGACGATGATCGGCGAGCGGCTACCGACGACGCTGACGTTGACCGGCGCGGCCTTTCTCATCACCCTCTGTATCTCGATCCCAGTCGGCATCCTGGCAGCGACCAGGCAATACACCATATTTGACTATTTCTCGACCAGCGTCGCCTTCCTCGGCATCTCGATTCCCAGCTTCTGGCTCGGTTTGATGCTGATTTACCTCTTCACGTTCCAACTCGGCTGGTTGCCGTCGGTCGGTTTGACTGACCCCCGTCAGGACCATGAGGGATGGGCAGGAATCTGGGACCGGATCACGCACCTGATCATGCCGGTGACCATCCTCGCGCTCGCCTCGACCGCGAGCATGACCCGCTACCTGCGCGCGGCGATGCTCGACGTGATCTCGCAGGACTACGTCCGAACCGCGCGGGCCAAGGGACTCACCGAGCGGGTCGTCATTGGCTACCATGCCCTGAAGAATGGGGCGGTGCCGCTCGTTACCGTTCTCGCGCTGGAGCTGCCGGACCTCTTTATCGGCGCGGTCATCACCGAGTCGATCTTCGCCATTTCCGGCATGGGACGCCTTTTCGTCGAATCGGCAAACCTGCGCGACTACCCCGTCCTGATGGGCATCCTGTTGATCGCATCGGTTCTTGTCATCGTCTCCAATCTGCTCGCCGACGTCGTCTACGGATTGATCGATCCCAGGATCAGTTTCCGATGAGAGCCGCGCTCAGCCGATCGCGCCAGCCTGCCCGGGCGAATCACACCGCGGAGTCGTTTCCGGCGGCCAAGTCGGCGCGGCGGTCACTCTGGTCCGACGCCTGGCGGCAGTTTCGCCGGCACAAGCTGGCCGTCGGCGGGTTGATCGCCCTGCTGATCGTCATCGTCGGGTCTGTTGTCGGTCCGATGTTCATCAGCTACGACCCTGAGCGGATCGACTTCCAAGCCAAAGACCGAGCGCCGTCGCTCGCGCATCCGATGGGCACAGACGAGCTTGGTCGCGATCAACTGGTTCGCGTTCTGGATGGCGGGCGCATATCGCTCGCCGTTGCTCTGGCCGCGGTCGGCGTCGCGATCACCGTCGGGGTCGCGGTCGGTTCATTCGCCGGGTACGCCGGTGGGTTCGTCGACAACGTCCTCATGCGGATCGTCGACGTTTTCTACTCGATGCCTGGCCTCTTCGTCGTCATTCTGCTCTTGACCCTCATCGGACCCGGTTTTTGGACAATCGTGATCGCGATCGGTGTTCTGCGGTGGATGGGCACGGCGCGTTTAGTCCGCGCGAGTTTCTTATCTCTGAAGAGCATGGAGTTCGTCGACGCGGCGCGGGCAATCGGCGCACCCGCCCCGCGCATCATCTTTCGCCACATCTTACCCAACGCATTGAGCCCGATCATCGTCGCCGCCACCCTCGGCATCGCGGGCGCGATCTTGACGGAATCGGCCCTCTCTTTCCTCGGCCTTGGCTTCCAGCCGCCGCAGGCGACATGGGGCCGGATGCTCGAGGAAGCGCAAAGCGTCGTCATCAACAAGGGTCACTGGTGGCGCGGCTTCTTCCCCGGCCTGATGATCTTCGTCACAGTGCTCTCAGTGAACTATGTCGGCGACGGCCTGCGCGACGCGGTCGACCCACGACGTTTGCGCAGGGGTTAAGAGTTAGGAGTCAGGAGTCAGGGATAGTCCTTCACCGTCTTTCCGAGCACCCCTCTCCGTCATTCCGATCGCAGAGAGGAATCTCGCCATCGTGAAACGAACCGCAGGCCGGGACGATTCCTCGCGTAGCTCGGAATGACGGGATCTGGCAGTCGAACCTTGGTACAGAGGAGATTTGGATGACAGCGACACCACGATGGCGACAGAGCGAACGCGCACTGTACGGTCTCGGCAAGACGACGATGTACGCCTGCCAGTACGACCAACGATTCTCCTATTGCCTCTATGTCCCGCTCGATCATGACGAGGCGACGGAGCCATACCCGATCGCCGTTATCGTCCACGGCACGAACCGTCCGGCGCAGGAGTACCGCGATGCCTTCGCCGAGTTCGCCGAAGCGCACAAGTGCGTCGTCCTCTCCCCGCTCTTTCCAGCCGGCATCCCGGACCGCGGCAATCTCAACAACTACAAGTTCATCAAGCACGGCGGCATCCGGTTCGACCACGTTTTGCTGGCGATGCTCGACGAAGTCGCCGAGACCTACAATGTCGACAAGGAGCGTTTTCTGCTCCACGGATTCTCGGGTGGCGGCCACTTCGCCCACCGCTTCCTCTATCTCCATCCCGACCGCCTGTTGGGTGTCTCGATCGGCGCGCCCGGCGTCGTTACGCTGCTCGACGATGAACACGATTGGTGGGTCGGTGTTCGCAATCTGGAAGAGGAGTTCGGCATCGCGCCCGACCTCGACGCCATGCGCCAGGTCCCGGTCCTGATGGTGATCGGCGGCAACGACACCGAAACCTGGGAGATCACCCTCAAGCCCGGCCACCGGCTGTGGATGAAGGGCGCCGACCTCGCGGGGGCCAACCGATTGCAGCGCGTGGAATCGCTCAAGGCGAGTTTCGAGCGGCACGGCATTGCCGTCCGGCACGAGGTGGTCCCCGGTGTTGGACACGAGGGTTACAAGATCCTCGACGTGGTGAGAAACTTCTTCGCGGAGTCGCTGGTACGATATCGTGCGGTCGAACAAGCGGCGCCATTGACGGCCAATTAGTCGAGCGAAACGGGGGAGTGAGAGCGATGATCGAGACGATGGCCCCGACCTTTCGGAGCGTCGTCAGTTCCGAAGAGGAATTGCGCGAAGTCCTCGGCCAGCCGAGCGACTTGGTGATTCGCAAGCAATTGCCGACGCTCGATCGTCACGCCCGCACCTTCATCGCTCACGCACCCTTCGCCCTCATCGGCACCTCGAATCGCGACGGCGGCTGTGACGTCTCGCCACGTGGCGACGGCCCCGGCTTCGTCGAGGTCCTGGACGACTCGACGCTCGCCATCCCGGAACGCCCCGGCAACCGCCGCGCCGACAGCCTCCGAAATATCATCGAGAACCCGCACGTCGGTCTCCTCTTCATGATCCCCAACGTCGAGGAAACGCTGCGCGTCAACGGCCGGGCCCAAATCGTCCGCGACGAAAAGATGCTCGACCGCATGGCCGTTCGCGGCAAGCGTCCCCTGCTTGCCATCGCGGTTGAGGTCGAGGAAGTTTTTTTGCACTGCGCGAAGGCCTTCAAGCGTTCCGGGCTCTGGCAGCCGGAGAACTGGCCGGCCCGGTCCGAACTGCCGTCTCTCGCCGAGATGCTGATGGACCAAGTCAAACCCGCCGGCACCACGGTCGAAGAGCTCGATTGCGCGATCGAGGATGGTTATCAGAAGCGATTGTATTGAGGATGAGTAGACGAGACAACGTAGGGGCGGACCGATGTGTCATCCGTTCCGACTAAATCGCCGAATCGCGTCCGTTCACGGGATTAAAATCCCGCACTCAACCGACGAAGTCCCGCCCGGCGTTTACGCCGGGAAACGCGGCGTCAACCGGAAATAGTCGGGACGGATGACCGATGTGTCCGCCCTTACGAATGCAATTCACCCAAAATGGTCAAATGCGCCCGTCGTGACGGTCCGCACGACTCCATCTAACTCACGCAGGCGCAACGGCGCCTCCACTTCACGCTCGACAATATCCCCAATCGCCGTGACCGTCGACCCAACTCCCTCAGCAGCGGTTCGGATCGCTTCGAACGACTCCGACGGGGCCGTGAAGAGCAACTCGTAGTCTTCTCCACCTCTCGTCGCGAGGTCAAGCCACGTGTCCGGGAAGAGCACGCGCACCGCCGCGGCTACCGGCAACGATCCCGCGTCGATCACCGCGCCAACGCCGCTCGATGCCAGCACCTTTGGCAGGTCGCCTAGGAGGCCGTCGCTCAAGTCCATCGCGGCGGTCGCGCCGTGCTCAACAAGCACACGACTCAACGCCATGCGGGGTTCCGGCCGCAAGTGGGACTCGATGAGCAACTTCGCCGTTGCAGCGCGACGACGTGGATCGTTCGTTCCCACGCGCAGCAGGTGGTAGCCCGCCGCCGAGGCGCCGATCGTGCCGCTTACCGCGATGACGTCGCCGGGTTGTGCGCCCGAACGCGTGAGAACCCGCCCGCCTTGGGTTTCGCCGAGCACCGTGACGTGGATCATCAGCGCATCTGGCGAGGCGACGACGTCGCCTCCCGCGACGAGCAACTTAGCCCGCTCGGCCAACGCCCCAAGTCCACGATACACGTCTTCGAGGTCTGCAATCCGTTCGTCGCCGCGCAATCCAAGTGTGACGACCGCCAGCCGCGGAACGCCGCCCATCGCCGCGACGTCGGAGAGGTTCACTGCCAGCGACTTATGCCCCAGGCTCGTCCAGTCGGTCCAATCAAGCCGGAAATGGATGCGATCCACCAGACTGTCCGTTGTGACGATCAACGATTCGCCCGGCGACGGCGTCCAGACCGCGGCGTCGTCGCCGATGCCGATTCGCAGAGCGGCACCAGTGCGCACGGACCCGGGCAGAAT
>JBOGUE010000237.1:0-5812 GCA_050695955.1 Thermomicrobiales bacterium
GGGTTAATGGAGGAGTGGTTCGGGTGGAACGAACTCGGGCGGATGTGGTGGTGATTGGTGGGGGGATGACGGGGTTGGGGGTGGCCTGGCGGCTGCGGCGGCTGGGGGTTGGGCAGGTAGTCGTGCTGGAGGCGGGGGAGGTGGGGTTCAAGTCGACGGGGCAGTCGTCGGGGGGGATCCGGCGGCAGTTTGAGACGCGGCTTGAGATCGAGATGACGCTGGCGAGCCTGCCGTTTTTTGATCTGCTCTTGGGCGATGCGACGTTTACGGGGCGGTTTAATCGAGTGGGGTATGCCTTTTTAGCGGGGCCGGAGCAGGTGGGGCGGATCGAGCGGGCGTGCGCGTTGCAGCGGGCGATGGGGATCGACGTGCGGTGGCTCGATCGCGCTGATCTGGCGGAGCGGTTTCCTTTTTGCGATTTGGATGGGGTCGAGGCTGGGACGTTTTGTGCGGACGATGGCTTTATTGATCCGTGGGCGATCGTGGGCTGGCTGGTGGCTGCATGCAGGGCCGAGGGCGTGACGGTGCGGGAGCAGAGCGCCGTCGAGGGGATCGAGGTTGCCGGCGGACGGGTGCGGGGTGTGCGGACGGCAGACCTGATTGTCGAGGCGAATGTCGTCGTCAACGCGGCGGGAGCGTGGGCGGGTGAGGTCGGCACGCTGGCGGGGATGACGATCCCGGTGACGCCGTCGCCGCGGGTGAAGTACGTGACGGGGCCACATCCGGCACTGCCGGAGGGGATGCCGCTCATTGTCGATTTGCCGACCGGGGCTTACGTGCGGAGCGACCGGGGCGGCGCGATGGTTGGGGTGCAGCCGGAGCCGGTGGCGACGAGTTTCGAGGTGGCAGTCGCGCCGGGCCAGGTGGAGTGGATGGCGGAGCGGGCGGCGGTGCGGTTTCCGACTCTGCGGGGTGTGGCGGCGGAGCGGTTGATCATCGGGTTGTACGAGGTGACGCCGGATGGGCTGCCGGTCGCGGGCGCGGCGCCGGGGGTCGAGGGGTTGTTCGTGGCGGCCGGGTTTAATGGGCACGGGATCATGCATGGGCCGGCGGTGGCGCGGGCGGTGGCCGAAGAGATCGTGTGGGGGCGGGCTGAGGTGTTGGACATTGGATCGTTGCGGGTTGGACGTTTTGGGGAGCGCGGCGTAGCGGAGGCGACAGGGGTGCGAGCGATGTTGTAAGGCTGGCCCGAACGGGCGGGTAGGGTAGAATGCGGGCAGAGAACATCACATTGTCGGCAACTGGGCGAGGAACCGCGGGGCGTTGGGCGTTGCGGGGGATCGCGTTTACTGTCGGCAGTCTCTGGGTCGATTGAAGGAGACGAGGAGGTCTTCCATGAGGTACGTGAAACGTCGTTCGTCGTTGCTGTTTGGGTTGATGGCGGCCATGCTGCTAGCGCCGGCGTTTGCGGCGCTGGTGGGCGTTGCCGACGTTAGGGCGCAAGATCGGCCGGTGCTGCGGTTCGGGGTCGAGGCGGCAGACCTGAACTCGCTCGATCCGCATTTCGCGACGGGCACGCAGGATCGGACCGTCGTCGACATGATCTTCAACGGTTTGGTGCGCTTCAAACCGGGCGACAGCTCAGTGATGGAGCCGGATTTGGCCGAGGCGATCCCCGAGCCGACGATGAACGACGACGGTACGCAATCCTGGACCTTCGCCTTGCGGCAGGGCGTGATGTGCCACGCCAGCCCGGAGACGGCGGCGTACGAGCTGACGTCGGAGGATGTCGTCTACTCGTTGCAGAAGTCGGCGGATCCGATTACGTCGGGGTTTGCCGGCGACTACGCGGGGATGACCTTCGAAGCGGTCGATCCGTACACCGTCACGATCACCCTCGACACGCCGGTCTCGGAGACGCTCTTCCTGCCGAAGGTCGCCAACTACGCGGGCGGCTTCGTCGTCTGCAGCCAGGCGGTCGAGACGCTCGGACCTGATGCCTTCACGACCCAACCGGTCGGGACCGGGCCGTTTGCCTTCAGCGCTTACACGCCGCAGACGAGCGTCGAGCTGGTGGCGAACGACGACTACTTCCGGGGCGCGCCGAAGCTGGGTGGCGTCGAGATCCGGTATATGGCCGACCCGTCCAGCCGTGAGCTGGCGTTGCAGGCGGGCGACCTGGACGCGGCCGACGGTCTCAGCGAGGCGCAGTGGGTCGACCGGATCAACAGTGAGGGGACGTTACAAGCAGACGTCTTCGGCGTCGGCGAGGTCGCCTTCTTCAGCATCAACGTGACGGTGGCGCCGTTCGACAACCCGCTGGTGCGGGAGGCGATCGCGCTTGCGATCAGCAAGGAAGACCACCTGGCGCTCTATGGGGAGCCGGTGGCGCAGAACGTCTTCTCGCCGGTCCCGGCCGACCTGATGCCGGGCGGATTGACGATGGAAGAGGCCGAGGCGGCGGGCGTGCTGTGGGAGCAGGACATCGAGCGGGCCAAGGAGTTGCTGGCCGAGGCGGGGTTCGCGGACGGGTTCGAGGTCGACCTGATCACCTCCGAGATGGCGGCTTACCGCTCCAACTACGAGGTGCTGGCGGCCGAGCTGGCCGACATCGGGATCACGGTCAATCTGCAAGTGGTCGACCACGCGACGATGCACGAGCAAATCCGCGACGACGTCAACCCGATCACCCTCTACGTTGCCTTCCGGCCAAACGCGGATGTCTACCTGAACCAGTTCTTCCACTCGAACGCGATCATCGGCACCGAGACAGCGATCACGAACTTCGCCCACTACTCGGCGGTGGACGACCTGATCGAACAGGCGCACGCCGAGACGGACGCGGCGGCGCAAGAGGAGCTGTGGAAGCAGGCGCAAATCCAGATCCTGCAGGACTTCGCCGCGATTCCGCTCCACTACCAGAACCAGGTCTACGCGCGGACGCAGAACGTCGACTACGGGCACGAGCTGGTCTCGAGCCTGGCGCTCTACCCGCAGATCGACGAGACGACAACGATAACGGAGTAGGCGTTAGGGTTGAGGCGTTAGGCGTTCGGAGAACGATGATCGAGCGCCTAACGCCTATAGCCTCGAGAGGATACGATGCCGGAGGCCTCAAATACGGACCACTCCGTGTGTCTTGCCGAACTGACGCCGAAGGCGGTGCGGGAAGGCGGGTTCGATGCCGCGGTGTTGCCGGTGGCGGCCACGGAATACCACGGCGATCATCTGCCGTACTGCACGGACACGATCATGGCCGAGGCACTGGCGGAACGGTTCGCGCGGGAGCTGGACACGGCGTTGGTGCTGCCGGCGCTCGCGTACGGCGTGTCCCTGCACCACATCGAGTTTCCGTGGACCCTTTCCGTGCGGCCCGGGACGTTGATCCGGACAGTTGTGGACATCGGCGAGTCGCTGCTGCGCCACGGCATCCGGCGGCTGCTGGTGGTCTCGGCGCACGATGGTAACCCGGCGCCGATCGAGGTCGCGGCGCGCGAGCTGTCCGACCGGCACGGCGTCACGGTCGCGCTCTTCACCGGCTGGCAGGCGATAGCGCGTCGCCTGCTGAGTGAGACGACATACGAGATCGATCTGAACCACGGCGGGCAGTCGGAGATGTCGGTTACGCTCTATCTGCGACCGGAGCTAGCGCACCCGGAGCGTGCGGTCGATCTGGCGCATCAGCGAACGGATCACCCGATCCGCCTCTTTGGCTCTTTCATGGGAGTGTCGCCGGACGGCTACACCGGTCCTCCGTCAGGGGGCAGTGCCGAGGAGGGTGCGGCGATCCTCGACGCATTGACAGCACACGTGGGACCGTTCCTGCGTGATCTCGCCGCACATGATTGGCGGACGGGACACTGGTTCAGCGGCGTCGGTCGGTAATCGGCGGCAACGGAGCAGAAGGGGATCTGGCATGCAATGTTGGAGTCGGCTCTCCATCGTACTGGTGGTCGTGATGCTCGTCGGATCCTCGCTCCTGGCGCCGGCCGATGCGCAGGAGGGAGATGATCGCCCGATCCTCAGACTGGCCGTCCACTCCGCCGACGTGCAGTCGCTCGACCCGCACTATGCCGTCGGCGGTCAGGACCGACCCGTCGTCGATATGGTCTTCAACGGACTGATCCGCTTCAAACCGGGTAATAGCGCCGAACTGGAGCCGGACCTGGCCGAGGCAATCCCTGAACCGATGATGAATGACGACGGCACGCAGGCCTGGACCTTCACCTTGCGGCAGGGCGTGATGTGCCATCCCAGTTCGCAAACCGAGGCCTATGAGCTGACGGCCGTCGACGTCGTCTACTCCCTCCAGAAGTCAGCGGACTCCAACCGCTCGGGGTTTGCCGCCGATTACGTGGGGATGACGGTTGAGCAGGTCGACGATTACACGGTGACGGTGACACTCGACACGCCGCTGTCGCCGACGCTCTTCTTGCCGAAGGTCGCCAACTACGCCGGCGGCTTCATCGTCTGCAGCCAAGCGGTCGAGGCGTTGGGACTCGATGCCTTCAAGACGCGGCCGGTCGGCACCGGCCCGTTCATGTTTGAGTCCTACACTCCGCAAACGAGCACTATTTTAGTGGCTAACGACGACTACTTCCGCGGCGCGCCGAAGCTCGGCGGGGTGGACGTCCGCTACATGGCGGACGACGCTAGTCGCGAACTCGCGTTGCAATCGGGCGATCTCGACGTCACCTATGGCGTGCTGGAGGCGCAATGGGTCGACCGCATCAACAACGAAGGTACCCTTCAGGCGGACGTCTTCGGCGTCGGCGAAGTTGCCTGGATCAATCTCAACGTGACCGCCGAGCCATTGAGTAATCCGCTGGTCCGGGAGGCGATTGCGTTGGCGGTCAACCGGGCCGATCATCTGGCGCTCTACGGCGAGCCGGTGGCGGAACTCGTGCAATCGGTCGTACCGGCGCAGGCGATGCCAGGCGGGTTGACCGTGGAAGAGGCCGAGGCGGCCGGCGTGCTGTACCAGCAGGACGTCGTTCGAGCGCGGGAACTCCTGGCCGAGGCCGGCCACGCTGACGGCTTCTCGATCGACCTGATCACTTCAGAGCTTGCCATCTATCGCGAGCACTACGAGGTGCTCCAGGCCGAGCTGGAGGCGATCGGGATCACGATCAACCTCACCGTCTCCGACCACGCGACGATGCAATCCCAGATCCGTCAGGATGTCAACCCAATCGTCGTCTACGTCGCCTACCGCCCGAATGCCGACACCTACCTGACACAGTTCTTCCATTCCGATGCGACCGTCGTCACCGGCGCCAACCCGGTCAGCAACTTCGCGCACTACGCGGCCATCGACGACCTGATCGAGCAGGCCCGCGTTGAAACCGACCCCGCCGCCCAGGCGGAACTCTGGAGGCAGGCGAACATCCAAATCCTCCAGGACTTCGCCGCCATCCCGCTCAATTACCGGAAACTCGTCTATGGCCGCTCGATGAACGTCGATTACGGACACGACCTCGTGTCGATCCCCGCGCTCTACCCCGGGATCGACGAAACGACAGCGATCACGTCGTAGGGGATGGAGGGGTAGGCGTTTTCGACGGGCAGTCCGAATCGGAGGCGCCTAACCCTCCAGCCCTAACACCTAACGCCTAACGCCTATGTTTCGGCACATCATTCGCCGACTGTTGCTAGCGATTCCGACGTTGTTCGCCGTGTTGACGGTGATCTTCATCATCGTGCGCGTGGCGCCGGGGGATCCGGCGACGGCGGCGCTGGGGGACTACGCGACGGCGGAGGCGGTCGAGGCGAGGCGGGAAGCGCTGGGGCTGAATGAGCCGCTGTGGAAGCAGTACCTGACGTTCTTGACCGATCTGGCTCAGGGGGATTTGGGCAAGTCGCTGATTACGCA
>JBOGUE010000238.1:0-2373 GCA_050695955.1 Thermomicrobiales bacterium
GTACAATCGGCGCGAGAAGCGAGAAGCGAGAAGCGAGAAGCGAGAAGCGAGAAGCGAGAGGTGAGCGATTAGCAATGGATCCGGCGGCGAACGAGACAGTGGTGGGTGTTGTCGAGATCATGACGCGGGATGTGGTGACAATCACGGCCGCCGAGGCCGTGGCCGACGCCGCGGCGGCAATGGATGTCCATAAAATCAGCGGCATGCCGGTGCTGGACGAAGGCGGGGCGCTGGTCGGCATGGTCAGCGAATACGACGTCATCAGCAAGCGAGGCAAAACGGTCGCCGACATCATGAGCCGGGGCGTGATCAGCGTCGGCGAAGATGCCGGCGCCGAGCACGTCGCCGACATCATCGGTATGCACGGCATCCGGCGCGTGCCAGTCGTGCGCGACGGCCGATTGGTGGGCATCGTCAGCCGGGCCGATCTGATGCGCCTTTCCGCCAGCATGCGTTGGACGTGCGCCGACTGCGGCGCGGTCGAGCGTGGCATCCGCCGGCCGGATCGCTGCGTCGAATGTGGCAGCACGGATATGTTGCTGTCGAGAGGTTAGGGATTCGGCGTTAGGCGTTAGGCGTTAGGCGTTAGGAATTGGGAGCGTCGGCCATGGGCGAGATCGACCCGACAGGTATTCCGATGGGCACGAGTGTGGTTGCCGCTGATGGCACGACGCTGGGCACGGTTCATTTGGTCCATGAGCATTACGTGCTGGTCGATCAGCCGGACGATCCGCATGCGAGCTTGACCGTCCCTGCCCATGCCATCGCACGTTTCGAGGGGCAACTCTACCTCTCGGTCAACCGCGAGGCTCTCAGCGTCGTTGATCACGACGAATCGGCGGGGCACCGGCTCGAAGGGGAGTAGCACGCCGGGCTTCGTTTTCCTGAACACGTCCCGTTGTCATCGTGAGTCTCTCCTTCGTCACTCTGAGTAGTCTGTCCAGGGCACTCCGTCATGCTGCGCGCGGGGATGCTTCGTTGCCTCAGCCTGACGGCGGTAACCGGGCATGCTCGCCTTGACAGACTACTCAGCGCGGAGTTCAACGTCCCCGTTGGAGGAACTGCCTCTCACGAAGGACGTCCCTCGGTGGAGCCAGATGCCTCGACGATCTCCGAGGCTCGGCATGACAAGGGAGGGGCAAACAGGTCCGCGGGATTGAGGCGAGCGATGGCACAACAAAACGCCGACGAGTTCGGCGCTTGCGCGCTTCCCCCATCGGCGCTTGTCTGCCGAATTGACCGGGTTTTACCCCAATCGCCTCAAGCAGAGTTCCACTATACGGACACGTTGACGATTTGTCAATACCCCTTTTGCGCCTGAAATCGACTGGCTTCGCGTGCCCTCGGTTACGGTGAACGGACGAGTGACGCGGGAACGCGTCACTCCGTCGCCTAGGCTACCGTACCAGTGGCTCGCCCTCGTATCCAGCGTCGCGGGCGCTCAGGTCGTCTGCCACACGCCCGGACTGGCCGGTTTCGCCGACGTGGACCCGCTCCTCGCGGACCTTGCCGCCGACCCGCTCGGTCCGCTGCACCTGCTCCTTGGCGACCTCGGCTTCCTCGGCCACCCGCGTCCGCTTCTCGACGTCGACCTGCTCGCCCCGGATCGGAACGTCGACCGATCCTTCCTCGAAGGCCAGTTCGCCGGTCTCGGCATCCCGGTCGACGGCGCGGCGGGTGACCCGCACGCGCTCCTCGGTCACCGGTACGTCGATCGTGCGCTCCTCTTCGACCACGTCCTTACCGATCTTGACCTCGCCCATCTCGACCGGGCGCTTGGTCGCGACCAACTCTTCCTCATGGACAGGCACGAGCATCGTGTCGCCCTCGCCCTGAGGCTCCAGTTGGCCTGCCGTGTGGTGTTCGCCGCCGGTCGTTCCGGTGTCATACGGCCCGGCAGGAGTGCCGGTCGCGGACGCTCCGCCGGTCGTGGCGGCGGTCGCCTCGGTGTCGAGATAATCGGGCGGCGCCTCTGCCCACTGCTGGTTGAGGGCCTCGTCCTTCGTCACCGCGAGATAGACGTTCTCGCCGTCGAAGTTGGCAATCGCCGACCGCGGGATGTAGTAGTCGGACGGGAAGAAGAACCCCTTCTCGACCACGACGTACGTCGGCTGAATCGCCACGATCTTGCCGACCTTGTCGCCCTCGACCCCAAAGACCTCGGTGCCTTCCGGCATGTTCCACTGCTGCGTCGTGCGGTCCATGCTTGTTCCCTCCTCGTTGGTAGTTCGGCTTCCTAGGGCGCCATCGGGGCAGCCGGACCCCAATCACCTTTGGTGTGCGCATCGCCCGTGCTACGCGTGTCACATCACGGGGAACGAGCCCTCGTCGATGTAGGTTGGGCTACAGGCGGATATATGGAGGGAACGGAAC
>JBOGUE010000239.1:0-10908 GCA_050695955.1 Thermomicrobiales bacterium
GCCCATGGCCGTCCATGCCGCGGACGGGTGGACGGCCGACACCGGGGCCATCGTTTACGGCGTGGCGACCAGTGCCGACGGCAGCCTTGTCGTCGCCGGGCGGCGGGACAACACGATCGTCGCGTACGACGCGGCGGGCGCCGAGCTGTGGACCTTCGCCACCGAGGGGACCGTCTACGACGTCGCCGTCTCGGCCGATGGGCAGCGCATCGCCGCCGCCTCCGAGGACCGTCACGTCTACCTGCTGGATGGCTCCGGCGCGGAGATCTGGCGGCATCGGGGCTCGCAGACCTTCCGCAGCGTTTCGATCACCGGTGACGGCGCGATCGTCGCCGCCGGGTCGGAAGACCGCACCGTTTCGCTCTTCGACGCGACCGGCAACGTCACCGCGCAATACACCGCCAGCGACCACGTGATCCAGGTCGCGCTCTACGGCGGCGCGGGCGGCTTCCGCGTCGTCGCCGGCAGTCGCGACTCACGCGTGGCGCTGATCAGCGGTGAAGGGCGGCTCCTTTGGGAAGAAACGCTCAACTATGGCGTGCGCGGCCTCAGCGTCGCCGCCAACGGCGCGAAGATCGCGGCCGGCGACGACCGCGGCACGCTCTACCTCCTCGATGGCGCCAGCGGCAGCGTCGTTTGGGAGCAATCGATCGGCAGTCCGGTGCCGGCGGTCGGCATGAGCGAAGACGGCAGCCTCGTCGTCGCCGGCAGCGAGGACGGCGATCTCCGCGTCTTCGACGCCGATGGTGAGGAGATCCAGCAATCGTCGACCGGCGCGACGATCGCGGACCTTGCCCTGACCGGCGACGTCACGCTGGCCGCCGTCGCGGCCGGCAAACAGGTTCTCGTCTATCCGCGCGGCGACGACGGCGCCTTCCAGGTGCCGGTACCCGCCTCGCGCTTCTGGCGATACGTCCTGACCGCCCTTGCCGTCCTCGCCGTCCTCGCCGCCCTTGCCGCTCTCCTCGGCATCCGCAAGCGAGCGGACGGCGAACGCGCGTGGCGCGGCTACGCGCGGCAGCAGCGCGGCCTCGCCGTCGATGTCTGGCGGGCGCGTATTTCCTATCTCTTCCTGGTGCCGACGATCACCTTGTTGCTGATCTTCAACTACTATCCGGCCTTCTCCGGCATCTACCACGCCTTCTCCGAGTGGACCCCCGGCGTCGAGACCACATGGGTCGGCTTCGGACAATTCGAGGACCTGGCCGACAACCGCTATTTCTGGACCGGCATCGGCAATTTGCTCATCCTGATCGGCACCGGCTTCCTCAAGCTGATCATCCCGCTCGCCGTCGCCGAGATGATCTTTCATCTGCGCAGCTCACGCGTCCGCTACGCCTTCCGCACCCTCTTTGTGTTGCAGGTGATCGTCCCCGGCGTCGTCGGCATCCTCCTTTGGGTCAATGTCTACGATCCGAACATCGGCCTCGCCAACCAGGCGCTGCGCGCCGCGGGGCTGGGCGATCTCGCCAAATTCTGGCTTGGCGACGCCGACACCGCGATCTGGGCCATTGTCTTCATGGGCTTCCCCTGGGTCAGCGCCTTTGCCCTCTTGATCTTCTACGGCGGACTGATTTCGATCCCCGGCGAGCTCTTCGACGCCGCCGCGCTCGACGGCGCCTCGACCCTACGCCGCATCTTCAACGTCGACCTGCCCTTGCTGCTGGCGCAGATCCGGCTGCTGCTGATCTTGACTTTTATCGCCATGGTCCAGGAGTTCTCCGCCATCTTCCTCACCACCGGCGGCGGACCCGGCAGCTCGACCTACGTCCCGTCGCTGGAGCTCTATTACCAGGCCGTTCGCTTCAACAACTTCGGGGCCGCCTCGGCCATCGGCGCCGTCCTCTTCATCGTGATCCTCGGCGGCACCATCATCAATCTCCGTTACGTCAAGTCGTCCGTGGAGTACAGCACGTAGGAACCCAGGAGAAATCGCATGGCGAAAGCCATCACCCGATCGACAACCGAGATCGCTGCCCGGACGCGCGGCAGATCGCGGTCGCGTGAGAAATACAAGATCTGGGCGGGTCAAACGATCCTCTTTGTCATCCTGGTTGTCGTGCTCGCGCTCAGCTTCGTCACTATCGCCCTCATGTTCTTTCTCTCCCTGAAGGACAACGGCCAGATCTACGGCCGCTTCTGGAGCCTGCCCGATCCGATCCGCTGGGAGAACTACCGGGACGGCTGGACGACGATGCGCCGCTACATCTTCAACAGCCTCCTCTACTCGCTGGCCTCCGTTGCGGGCGTCGTCTTCCTCTCCTCCCTCAGCGGCTACGTCTTCGCCCGTCATCGCTTCCCCGGCAAGGAGGTCATCTACGTCGTCATCCTCGCCCTGCTGATGGTTCCCGGCGTACTGACCCTCATCCCCGCCTTCGTCCTCGTCCGCGATCTGGGCCTGATCAATACGCCCTGGGCGCTGATCCTGCCCTGGACGGCTGGCGGTCAGGTCTTCGGCATCCTCCTCTGCCGCTCCTTCTTCGCCACCCTGCCCCAAGAGCTCTTCGACGCGGCCAAGGTGGACGGCGCCTCGGAGTTCCAGCAATACGGCCGCATCGCCCTCCCCCTCTC
The DNA here is from genome assembly GCA_050695955.1 of Thermomicrobiales bacterium. Taxonomy (GTDB): domain Bacteria; phylum Chloroflexota; class Chloroflexia; order Thermomicrobiales; family UBA6265; genus JBOGUF01. The sequence continues at coordinate 2,572 of JBOGUE010000239.1, forward strand.
CTGGCCAATCCTCGTCACCCTCGCCATCATGCACCTGGTCAGCACCTACAACGACTTCATCTGGCCGCTGCTGACCATCTCCGACCCCAAGATCCAGGTTGTCACCGTCGGCCTCACTCAGTTCCGCAACGAGTTCGGGACGATCAACTGGGGCCCGCGCATGGCCGCCTACGCCGTCGCCTCGCTGCCGCTGGTGATCCTCTTCGCCTTCGGCATGCGCTACTACGTCCGCGGGTTAACGTCGGGGGCGCTGAAGGGGTAATCGCCTGGCGAGATCGGCCGTTCGTCGTAGGGGAGGGACCTGCGCCCTCCCCATCGAGCGAAGCTCGATATGCCGCGACAGCGGCCGTTTGGGACTCCGATTACCGGGGCGGTTGCATGGGGCGAACCGTCTCGGTTTGCACGTCCGTTATCGGTCTTCGACCGATGCGCGTCTGCGACGCGCGGGAGGGCGCAGGTCCCTCCCCTACGCCGTTTCCGCGCATTGCACCATCCGACGCGTAGCCTTGGGAAGGGAGAATCCACCCGTGCAGGCAACCGCACGACAATCGCTCGCGAACAACCATCTACGAATCACGCTCGCTCAGGACGGCACCGGCTACGCGCTCGATGTCCTCTCCGGCGCTGAATGGCAATCGCTCGGAAGAGGCACCTTCGGCCGCCTCGTCTCCCTTGACGCCAGCGGCAGCCGACAAGAAACGCCGATCCAACTCACCGAGGTAGACGCCGCCGGCGACCACCTCCACCTCTCGGGTTCCTGGGCCGACGCCGACGGCCTCACCTGGCGGTTCTCGCACGAATTCCACCTGACACCCAACCCACGGCAGGTAGAGATCATCGCCCGCGCCGCCCCCTCCGCCCCCACAAAGGTGCTCCATTTCAGCGGTCCGACCTTCCTGGCCGGCGAGGGGTCCTTCGGCGCCAGGAAGACGGACGGGCTCTTCCCCGGCCTCGAATACCTGACCAAAGATGAGCCGTCGTCCAGCACCGCCTTTGCCTCGGAGAACTACGCCGGTCGCGCCGTGCCGCACCCCTACAAGATCGCCGTGCCGATGATGGCCGTTGCCCATGAGGGCCTGACGGTCGGACTGATCTGGGACCCGAACCAGGATTACGGTAGTGCTTGGCGCCACCCGGCCGCCGTCTTTTCCTCACCGAACCGTCTCGACGACGCCGACCATCACCTCCTCGGCCTCTTCGCCCCTGGCGTGCCCCGTTTCGTCGAGGAGAACGCGCGCGAGGCGACGAAACCGATCGGCGCCTCCCCAACGAACCCGCTGCGGATCGAGGCCCGCCTCGTTGCCCTCACCGGCGCTACCTCCATCGACGTCCTCAAGGTCTGGGTCGATACCTACGGCCTGCCTGAGATCGAGCCACCGCACGCCTATGCAGAGAACGTCGACCTCTGCGTCCGTTCCTACGTCGACGTCGCCTGGGACGAGAACGCGGAGGCATGGCATCACACCCTCGCTGACCCCTGGGGACCACGCTACGAGCCGCGCGTCATCGCCCAGCTCTGGCGCTACGGCCAGTGGCCGGCAGGCGATTCGGCGTTGCGCGCCCGCGCCCGCGACCAGGTTCGCCGCGGCTTGGAGCGTGCGCGCAAATCCGGTCCCGGCACGGCGAATCCGCAAAACCGACCATCGGCGCCTCATCTCGAGCTTGCGTTGCACTATGGCCAGATCGCTGAGAGCCTCGCCGGCACGAAGCGGCAGGTCGACGAGCTCCTCGCCGCGCAGCAATCGGACGGCTCCTGGCCGTGGCGCCCCGACCTCATCGCCCACGCCTCGTACAACACCGATGAGCGCCGCAAGGTTATGGGCGGCGAAGAGAGCTCGACCGGTCTCACCGCGGACCGCGCCCACCATCTCCTCGCCTGGGCGAGGATGACCGGCGACGAGGCATGTCGCGAGGCCGGGTTGCGCGCCGTCGCCTGGTGCAACGCCCAAACCCGCCCCGAAGGCGCGCAGACCTGGGAGTTGCACCTGCACGTGCCGGACATCCTCGCTGCCCCTTACCTCGTCGACGTCAACTTGGCAGCGCACCACCTCACCGGCGACGATTCGTATCTGGCAGAGGCCGATCGCTGGGCCTGGACCGGCCTTCCTTTCACCTACCTCTGGCGAGCCTACTACCGGCCGATCATGGCCTATTGCACCGTACCGGTCTTCGGCGTCACCTTCCACGACGTCCAGAGTTGGTTCGGCGTCGACGTCCACTGGAACGGTCTCGTCTACGCCGACGCCCTCTGCCGCCTCGCCGCAACGACCGGCGAGGAGCGGTGGCGGCAGATCGCCCTCGGCATCGTCGCCTGCGGCATGCAGCAGCAGCCGACCGCCGGCCCCTGGCTCGGCATGTACCCCGACGCCGTCAGCCTCGTCCGCGGCGAGGAGGAGTACACCTGGTGGCTTAACCCGAACCTGATCGGCCTCAACACATTCGAGCTTGCCGGCATTCCCCTCGACGTGACGACGACCACGCTTGAAAGTCACGCTGCCTCGAATCTCGTGACCTCCGGCGCAACCGTCGTGGAAGCCAAGATTCGCTCGGACGGCTTACGCCTGATCCTCGACTACCCGCCCGGAGAGACCAGTCACACCCTGATTGGCGGTCTTGGCAAGCCGTCACGCGTCTTGTGTGAAGGACTGGAGATTGGCTCGACCGATGACGTCGAGTCGGTGGCCCGCGGTTGGCAGTGGCTTGCGGATCACGGACTGGCTGTTGTGAAGACGCTACACGGATCCGGTGGCGCCGTGGCCGTTGACGTGATCGCCGAGTGAGACGCGGTGTAGGGGCGGACCTCCGTGTCCGCCCCTACAGCCGTATGCCAAACACGGCCAATCCGACCATGCTGTGCATTACGGTCGCACCGTCAATCCCCCGTCCACCGGCAACAAGACGCCCGTCAACCAGGCCGCATCGTCCGAGGCTAGGTAACAAACGGCGCGGGCGATGTCCCACGGTTGACCGGGCCGGTTGATCGGCAGGCCGGGGTTGGTCCAGGGCCGGTCCTCCCAATGGTGGCGGTTGATGTCGGTCGGCACGCCGCCAGGGAGGACCGCATTGACGCGAATGTGGTGTTCGCCCAGCGCCACCGCCATCGCCGCCGTCATCGCGTTGATGCCGCCCTTCGTCGCGCAGTAGTGGACTTGCTCTGGTCCGCCGATGTAGCTGGAGACGCTCGACACATGGACAATCGCCCCGCCGCCCTGGTCGCGCATCACCCGCGCGGCGGCCTGGCTGGTTACGAATGCACCGTAAAGATTCGTGCGCATCGTCTCTTCCCAGACCTCGTCGGTGATCTCCCAGAACGGGCGGAACGGGCAGATCCCGGCGTTGTTCACCAGCACGTCGAGCCGCCCGAACCGATCGACTGCCGCGGCGACCAATGCCTCCGCCTCATCGCGCCGCCCCACGTCCGCCCGCACCGCAACGGCAGCTCCGCCGGCCTTGGTGATTGCCTCCACGACGTCGTTCGCACGTTCCTTGGCCCGCACGTGGTTGACGACGACCGCCGCCCCCTCTCCCGCCAACTCCAACGCGATCCCGCGTCCGATCCCCCGCGTCCCGCCGGTGACGATGGCGACCTTCCCCTCGAACCGCCTGCTGCCCACGGGCTCCTCCACGTTCAAAGGACGAATCCCCGTCGAAACACTGGGCACCTGGCACTCGGCACTCACTCGTCGAGCCAAGCCTGATTGACCGTCACCCCCACCCCTGGCTCGTCGGAGGGCGCGATGAAGCCGTCCTTCGGCAGCGGCACACCATTGAGATACGGGTAGAGGGAGCGGACCGGGTCGTCCTCCCCTTCGTTGCCGATGACGACGCATTCGGCCCACGGCGTATTCGGCTGCGAGGCGATGAAGTGGATCGCCCACGGCTGCAAACCGCCCGCGTGCGGGATCACGTCGAGTCCCCAGGCGGAGGCCATTGCCGCCACCTTGCGCGCCTCGGTGATGCCGCCGACCCAGGCAAGGTCCGGTTGCAGGATGTGGCAGCAACCACGCCCGATCAGCTCTTTGAAGCCAAAGCGGGTGTATTCATGCTCGCCCGTGGCCACCGTCGTCGTCTGAATCGTCCGCGTCAGGTGGGCGTAGCCGTCGTAGTCGTCCGGCGGCAGGCACTCCTCGATCCAGCGGACGCGGAATGGCTCCAGAAAATGCGCCATGCGCACGGTGTATTCGACGTTCCAGGCCATGTAGCAGTCGAGCATGATCTCGGCGTCCGGCCCGACCGTCGCCCGCGTCTGCTCGACCAGTTCGATGTTTCCCTTCATCCCCTCCCAGCCGTCCGCCGGGCCGTGCGGCATCGCCAGCTTGAAGGCGCGGAAGCCGAGCGCCTGATACCGCTCCACGTCGTTGCCGGTCGAATAGGTCGGCAGCTGATCGCGCACCTTGCCGCCCAGCAGTCGCCAGAGCGGTTGTCCGGTCGCCTTACCGATCAGGTCCCAGAGGGCGACGTCGACCGCGCTGATCGCCATGATCGGCAGCCCCTTGCGCCCATACGGCAGCGAGGCGCGGAACATCTGGTCCCAGAGCTTCTCGACCGCGAAGGGGTCCTGCCCGGCGAGCAGGTTGGCGAAGTGCTGCTCAATGAGATGCTTGGCCGGTGCTGGCGCATTGCCGCCGATGCCGACCAACCCGTCGTCTGTCTCGATCCGAACCAGCACCTCGGCGCCCCACTTTGCCCCCCACGACGAGCGCCGCTCCCGGTACTCCGGATAGATCGACATGGGGTTCGCCACCAACGACTCGGAGAGCCAGGAGGCAGGCCGCTGCACGGCCGGGCGGATGGGGGTCGCCGTCACACGGGTGATGCGCACAAAACGCTCCTTTGGTACGGTGCCGCTGCACAATCCGGCGGCTCCGGAAACAGGCCGTCGCATCCTATCAGACGAGGAGGGATCAGCAGATGGCGCGTATCGCATTCCGGCTCTGGGTCAAACCCGACAAGCTCGACGATTACATCGCGCACCACCGCGACGTCTGGCCGGATCTCCTGCGCGACCTGCGCGCGGCCGGCTATCGCAACTATTCGATCTTCGCCGATGGTCTCGAACTCTTCGGCTACTTCGAATGCGACGACGTGGAGGCCGCCCAGACCGCCATGGCCACAAGCGACGCCAATCGCCGCTGGCAGGAATGGATGACCAACTTCCTCGCCACCCCCGTCGATCTTGACCGCGGCGAGTCGGTCCGCCAAATGGAGGAAGTCTTTCGGATGGATTGACGATGAGGTGGGAGGCGGAAAACGGCAAGGCGTCGCCGTCATCGCCGCGCGGGGCTAAAACCTCCGCGCTGACCCAACAAATCCGGCTGCAGCCGGCTGCGTCCGTCATTCCGATCGCGGAGGGGAATCTTGCCGTCGAAGAAAGCCCGGGCCGATTCCTAGCGCTGCTTGTAATGACGAATTGGTTCAGCCCCCTTCAAGGGGGTTAGGTAGGTCAGCCCGGAGTCTTTAGCCGCGGGCGACGCCACCACGAAAGTGATGTGGAGCAACATGGCAACAACAGACCTCACACCGACCAACCTCCGCTGCGAATACCTCACCAATCCGCTCGGCATCGACATCCCGCGGCCACGCCTCTCCTGGACCTTTGCCGCGTCCGAGCGAGGCCGCCGTCAGTCCGCTTACCAAATTCTCGTATCTGGTGGCGAGGAAGCGCTTCGTGCCGGCAACGGCGATCTCTGGGATTCCGGCAGGGTCGCCAGCAGCCAATCGGTCCACATCACCTACGACGGCACGCCGCTCACCTCCGGACAGCGCGCTTACTGGTCCGTGCGTGTCTGGGACGAAACCGATGCGGCGTCGGCGTATAGCGACCCCGCCTGGTGGGAGATGGGCCTGCAAATGTCAGCGGACTGGCAGGGACAATGGATCGCACGCGACCAGGATCAAGACGACGCCGAGCCGAGTCCGTTCGTGCGGACCACTTTCACCCTTTCGCAACCCGTCCGCCGCGCCCGGCTCTATGCCACCGCCCGCGGCCTCTACGAGGCGCATCTCAACGGCGCACGCGTTGGCGATGCCGTGCTCTCTCCCGGCTGGACCGACTACACCAAGCGCATCCAATACCAAACGTACGATGTCGGCGACGTGCTGCACGCGGGCGAAAACGTCCTCGGCGCCATCCTCGGCTCCGGTTGGTACAACGGCAGCGTCGGCTTCAAAGGAGTGCGCAACCACTACGGCACGTTTCCACAATTCCTCGCCCAACTGGTTGTTGAATACGAAGACGGCACAACCACCACCGTCGTCACCGACGACGCCTGGCGGGTTGCCACCGGCCCGATCCGTGCGTCAGACCTGCTGATGGGTGAGGAGTACGACGCCCGCGCCGAACTCACTGGCTGGGATGCGCCGGGCTACGCCGCCGCCGCTTGGTCGCCGGTGCGAACCGTGACCCGGGACGACGTTCCCCTCGTCGCCGACCGCGCCGAGCCGGTCCGCATCACCGAAGAACTCAAGCCGACGTCGATCACACCGCTCGACGACCAAAGCTCCATCGTCGACATGGGCCAGAACATGGTCGGCTGGGTGCGCCTCAAGGTGCGCGGACCCGCCGGCACGCGCGTCCAACTCCGCTTCGCCGAGGTCCTCAACACCGACGGCACGCTCTATACCACCAACCTGCGCTTTGCCCGCCAGACTGACTGTTATACCTTGCGTGGCGGCGGGGACGAAGTCTTCGAGCCCCGCTTCACGTTCCACGGCTTCCGCTACGTCGAAGTCACCGGCTATCCCGGCCAGCTCACCTCGGACGCCATCACCGGTTGCGTCGTCGAGTCGGCCACGTCCCCGGCAGGAACCTTCGAATGCTCGAACGAGATGGTCAACCGGCTTCAGCGCGCGATCGTCTGGGGCCAGCGCGGCAACTTCCTCTCCATCCCCACCGACTGCCCGCAGCGCGACGAGCGCCTCGGCTGGCTGGCCGACGCCCAAATCTACGCCGGCGCCGCCTGCTGCAACCGCGACGTCGCCGCCTTCTTTACCAAGTGGCTGGAGGATGTCGCCGACGCTCAATCGCCGGAGGGCGCCTTCTCCGATGTCGCGCCCCGCCTGGTCGACCTCGCCGACGGCGCGCCCGCCTGGGGCGACGGCGGCGTCATCGTCCCCTGGATCCTCTACCAACGCTACGGCGACCTCCGGATCATCGAGCGGCATTACGACGGCATGGCCCGCTGGCTCGACTACATCCACGCCGCCAACCCCGACTACCGGTGGGTCAATCGCCGCAACAACGACTTCGGCGACTGGCTCAACGTCGACGCCCCAACACCGAAGGACCTCCTCGCCACCGCCTATTGGGCCTACGACGCCGATCTGATGGCCCGCCTGGCCCGCGCCCTCGGCCGCGAATCGGACGCCGCGCGCTACGACGCCCTCTTCGCCAAGGTCAAAGCCGCCTTCATCGACGCCTACGTCTCGGCGGACGGCCACGTTGCCGGCGACACCCAAACCGGCTACGTGCTCGCTCTCCACATGGACCTGCTGCCCGACGACCTCCGCGCCGCGGCCACTCGTCATCTCGTCGACGACATCGAGCGCCACGACGGCCATTTGACGACCGGCTTCGTCGGTGTCGGCTACCTCTGCCCGCTGCTAACCGATCTCGGCCACGTCGACCTCGCCTACCGCCTCCTCCTCAACGAGGACTACCCATCCTGGGGCTACATGCTCCGCAACGGCGCGACGACGATCTGGGAGCGCTGGGACGGCTGGACAGAGGAGCGCGGCTTCCAGGACCCCGGTATGAACTCCTTCAACCACTACGCGTTCGGTTCAATCGGCGAGTGGCTCTTCCGCCACGTCGCCGGCATCGAAGTCGCCCCCGCCCACCCCGGCTACGAACACGTCGTCATCCGCCCATTCCCAGGCGGCGGCCTCACTTGGGCAAAAGCGGAATATCAGTCGATCCTGGGCACAATCGCCAGCGGCTGGCACGTCGAGGACGGCGGATTGCGATTGGAGATCGAGATACCGGCCAACGTCACCGCGACTGTCTATGTCCCGGCCTCCAACCCGTCGGTCGTCACCGAAGGCGGCATCGCACCCGGTGATGCACCGAGAGTCGTATTCCTCCGACAAGAGGGTGATCGTGCCGTGTTTGCGGTCGAATCCGGCCGATACATGTTTGGCGCGCCGGAGGTCTCGTAGGGGCGTACGGCCGTGCACCCCTACGAAATGGCATCCCGCCACGAATACCGCGGCTCCCACCCAAGGAGCCGCTTGGCCTTGTCGATCGCAAATCCACCGGTCGTGCCAGGCATCGGCGACCGAATCTCCGTCTCCGGCAAATGCTGGCGGATCAAATCCTCAGTTGGCTCGGTGCAGAGG
>JBOGUE010000240.1:0-3252 GCA_050695955.1 Thermomicrobiales bacterium
CGGGGGACAACGTGGAGATGGGAGTGGAGTTGATCGTGCCGGTGGCGATCGAAGAAGGGTTGCGCTTTGCCATCCGCGAGGGCGGCCGCACCGTCGGCGCCGGCGTCGTCACCACCATCACGGCGTAGATAGCTTGTAGTATACTGACTGGGCGGGGCGCGCTTAACCTCGCGTCTTGCCCACATATGACACTCTGCTGGCGCAGAGTGGGGATCGAAACGATGGCAAAGAAGTCGAAGGCCGATCGGCTGACGATCACGCTTGAATGCACGAACTGCCGCGAGCGAAACTACACGTCCGAGAAGAATCGGCGGAACGATCCGAGTCGGTTGGAGCTCAAGAAATTCTGCCCCCGGTGCCGGAATCATCAGCTCCACCGGGAAACCCGGTAGCGGATCCGCGAATCAGCGATTCAGCACTCGGCGGCGGGCTTAGGGTCGTAGCTCAATTGGTAGAGCAGCGGTCTCCAAAACCGCAGGTTGCGGGTTCGATTCCTGCCGGCCCTGCCAGATTTCAGAGGTGCTGGAAGCAGCGGTGGGGCGGCGCCTGGCTGGTTAGCAGGCGCGCCCCTTTTTCTGTGCAGCGGATCAGTGAGCGCCGGTACGCATCTAACTCGGTCGGCGATTAAGTGCCCCAAACGGCGTCGGTTGTCGCTTTGACTGGTATCGGGAAGGAATGAGGCGATGTGCGCTCAGCGCCGAACAGCGGCGAAACGCGATCCGACCGCGGCGGCAACGGTCGAATCGCCGCGCCGCGAGTCCGATGCGCGGAAGGCGGCGTCCGCTCCTGGACCTGAGCGTCCGACCAAGCCTCAGGTCACGAAGGGCAAAGCGACTGAAACGAAGCAACATCCACTTTCCGCTCGGATTGATCGCGCAAAACGTCTCTATCGCGACACCCGCGCCGAGATGACGAAGATTTCCTGGCCCGACAAAGAGACGACACGGAATCTGACCATCGTCGTGATCGGCATCTCCTTTGTCCTTGGCGTGCTGCTTGGCGGCATTGATTTTGTCTTTTTAGAGTTACTCGAGGCGATGTCCTAGATGCGCCTCGTGTTTCTATTTGGCCGGTCGGGCAACACGTTTCCGTGCCGACAAGCGCCCCGACTGAGGAGGGAATCGCCATGGGTCGCCAAAGTCTGAGGGAGCGACTGGCGGCGCGGCGGGCCGTCGAACTCGGTGACATGCCGGCGACTGAAGAAGGTCTATGGTATGTCCTTCATACCTACTCCGGCTACGAAAACAAGGTCAAGAAGTCAATCGAGAATCGACTGGATGCGCTCGATCTACATGACCGGGTTTATGAGATCATCGTGCCGACGCAAGAAGAGATTGAGATTCGGAGCGGTCAGCGGCACACCGTCCAACGCAAAGTATTCCCCGGCTACGTCCTCGTGCGTATGCAGATGGACGACGAAACGTGGTACGCCCTGCGGAATACTCCGGGCGTCACAGGATTTGTCAACGTCAACAACAAGCCGGTGCCGCTTGAAGAGACAGCGGTACAGGCGATCATGAAGGGGATGGCCGCCGAGGCGCCGAAGGTCAAGATGTCGTTCCAACTCGGCGACACCGTGCGCATCATTGATGGTCCCTTTGCCGACTTTCGAGGCGAGATCGACGAGATCAACAACGAGAAAGGCAAGATCAAGGTGCTAGTGTCGTTCTTCGGCCGCGAAACGCCGGTCGAGCTCGACTTCCTGCAAGCGGAGCGGGAATCGTAACGAGCTATCAGCTATCAGCTATCAGCCGTCAGCTCATGACGGTGATTAGCGTCGGAGGACCGGCGCAATTGGCTGACAGTATAAAGGCGAACAGTTCGGTGCAAAGCTGATAGCTGATAGCTCATAGCTGACAGCTCAAGGAGGTTTTCGTTGGCTAAGCGCGTGCGCGCGTACGTGAAGCTACAGATCCCGGCTGGAAAGGCGACGCCCGCGCCGCCGATCGGTCCGGCGCTCGGTCAGCACGGCGTCGCGATTATGAACTTCTGCAAGGAATACAACGAGCGGACCGCCGCGATGGCCGGTCAGATCATCCCCGTGGTGATCACTGTCTACGAGGATCGCTCCTTTACGTTCGTCACCAAGACTCCGCCGGCCCCAGATCTGCTCCGGCGTGCGGCAGGGATCGAAAAGGGCTCCGGTAACCCGAAAGCGACCAAGGTCGGCAAGGTGTCCGCCGATCAGGTGCGCGAGATTGCCGAGCTGAAAATGAAGGATCTCAACGCGATTGACCTCGCCGGCGCCATTAAACAAGTCGAGGGGACCGCGCGGAGTATGGGCATAGAGGTCGCGGGCTAGCGGGCTAGATTCCGCGATTGTGGGAGGGGCGCTTGATGCCCCGGCAACACCACGGAGGACTAACACCATGCCGAAACACGGCAAGAAGTACATCGAAGCGGTCAAGAAGGTCGATCCTGCGAAACAGTACGAGCCGGACGAAGCGATCGCGCTCTTGAAGGACGTCACGTTCGCGAACTTTGACGAGTCGATCGAAGTGCATGCCCGACTTGGCATCGATCCGCGCCAGGCCGACCAGACAGTGCGATCCAACGTTGTGTTGCCGCACGGGACCGGAAAGCAGGTGCGTGTGCTTGTCTTTGCAGCAGGCGAAGCAGAGCGCATTGCACTGGAATCCGGCGCGGATTACGCGGGAACCGACGACCTCGTCGCGCAAATTCAGGGCGGCTGGCTAGAGTTCGATGCCGCCGTGGCGATGGCGGACCAGATGGGCAAGGTCGGCGGTTTGGGTCGCATCCTCGGCCGTCGTGGTCTCATGCCGAACCCTCGATCCGGCACCGTAGTGCGTAACCCAGAGGACTTGCCGGGCGTGCTACGGGAACTCAAGGGTGGGCGCGTGGAGTTCCGCAACGATCGCACCGGCATCGTTCACGTCGTGATCGGCCGCAAGAGCTTCAGCGGCGATCAGATTCGAGATAATCTCTACGCCTTCGTCGACGCGTTGCAGCGCGCGAAGCCGTCTGGCGTAAAGGGTATCTTCTGCCGTACACTCAGCTTGACGAGCACGATGGCGCCCGGCATTTCGCTTAGCGTACCAACGACGCTCGCAAATGCGGCGCACGTCGCTGCTTAGCACGACCGGAGCCGACTAGACAACCTAATAGCGAAGATTCTGGCCGAAGACCGTCGGAGCGGAAAGCCGCTTAATTCCCGACCGAGGCCCATGTTCGAGCGAAGATCCCGTCGCCTCCGCGACGTTCACTCGTGCCCTGGGCCACCCGGCCCAGGGC
>JBOGUE010000241.1:0-11674 GCA_050695955.1 Thermomicrobiales bacterium
GCCCGGTGCCGGCCGCCGTCGACTTGAGGTTCTCGAACCCTTCCGGCTCGACGATCGAGACCAGACCGAGTACCGGTTCGAGGTAGGCACACGGTGTCGGCAGCGTCAGGCGAACCGTCGCCGCGTCGACCGCCTCCACCGCGGAAAACTGCGGCAAGAGCGAGTAGAGATTGCCGCCCGTCTCCTTGACCGCGGCCCGCTCGAAATTCTTGACCACGTCGTCGGCCACCAACTCGCGCCCGGAGTGGAGTGTCACACCGGCGCGCAGGTGCAGCGTCAGGACCAGCGCGCCCTCGCTGTACTCCCACGACTCGACGAGCGACGGGTGCGGCGCAATCTCAGCGTCCAACCGCATGAGCTGATCGTAGGCCGTCTCCATGTGCGGGTAATTGACGAACGACATTACAAACGGGTCGAGGTTGAGGAAGTCGCCGACCGTGCCAACGGTGAGCGTACCGCCTTCCTGCTGCACGAGATTGCGCGCGAACGCCTGTGACGAGACCCGCGGCAGACTAAGTGCCGCCCCACCGGCGACCGCCGCGCCGCGACCAAGCACCCACCGCCGCGACCGGGACCCATCGAGCAAGCCGGACATCGTCCTCTCCTCCAGGTATGGAAAATTGCGGCTCATCAACAATTGGACAAATGTGTTAATCACTTACCCACATCCTACGGTCCGCGCCAAACCGTGTCAAGCGCCCCACCTCCGCCCCCGCTCATGTGATACAACCTATTGGCTCTGGGGAGGTCGCGGCACGCCGCACCGATGCGCTCTTGCCTCCCTGGACGACCATGACTGAGACGACCGATACCGATACAGGGCGCGCCGAGCGACGCGCCCGCGCACGAGGAGCTGACACGTTTTGGGCGGATTACTCGACGGGCTCGCGAGCTGGGCCACGGACGTCATCGATTCGCTGGGCTACACCGGCGTGGCGATGCTCATCATCCTCGAAAATGTCTTCCCCCCCATCCCCTCGGAGGCGATCTTGCCCCTAGCCGGCTATCTCGCCGGTCAAGGCCGGATGTGGCTGCCGGCGGTGATCCTGGTGGCGACGCTCGGCGCGGTCGTCGGCGCATTGATCCTCTACGCCGCCGGCGCCTGGTTCGGGGATGAGCGGGTGCGGCGGTTGATCCGGCGGTACGGCCGCTGGTTCGCGGTATCCGAGGCCGATTTGGACAAGGCGAACGGCTGGTTCGACCAGCACGGCGGGACGGCGGTGATGATCTGCCGGCTGGTGCCGATCGTGCGCAGTCTCGTTTCGATCCCGGCCGGTCTGCGCCGGATGAACGTGTTGCAGTTCATGCTCTACACCGCCATCGGCAGCGGCGTTTGGAACACGATCCTGATCATGGCCGGCTGGTGGCTAGGCGACAACTGGGAGGAGGTCGGCGACTACGTCGACTACCTCGAAATCCCCGTCATCCTCGCCGCCGCCGGCGCCATCCTCTGGTTCCTCTGGAAACGCAAGTTGTCGAAGTTCCGCAAGGTGACCGCGTAGGCCGCGCCTGGAAAAACCCCGCTATTCCGATCGCAGAGAGGAACCTCGCCTTCATGACACGAACGGGACGATTCCTCGCGGCGGCGTGGCATGACGGGACCGTGGACGATCCTTTCCTCTACGGCCCCGTCGTTGGAATTGCCGTCACGACAAGGGTCGATGTGTACGTTGCCGCCGGCATGGCGGCGGGTACGGAAAGCCGCATGATCAAGGCATGATTCGAGTTAAGTGTCCCGGCGCCGGCGTCGGCGTGCGTCACGCGCCTCGGCTCGTCCAGGCCGTTGCTCGTCGTCCAGATTGCGATTTGGCCACTTCCGGTTGGGGTGTACGGTGAGATCACGGTACCGTCATCGTCCATCGGAAAGATGTTGCCGATTGGAAAAGGCGTCGTGAAGCTCGACTGCGGTGTTGCACTGCAGGACGAGGCAAAGTCACAGCGGCCGGGTCGCGGATTCCGCATGCTATGGATCTTGAGCGCATCGTCCGGGAATTGGTAAAAGGTGCCCGTGGACTCAAGGGGAACTTGCAGATTCGAGGTATACGGTGTGGCATTGAGCCACAGATCGAACGCGTTGCGATAGGACTTGGTGTCGGTGAGGTACATGCGCATCTGGACGTTGAAGGGTAAGGACGCGGGCTGAATGGCGCTCGTCGGTTGCGTGATATTGCCGCCGGCCTCAATGCTCAGACTCAGCGCGAACACCCCGCCTTCACTCAACGTTATGGTTAGGTCCGCCGTGTCCTCGCTCTGGTCCGCCGCCGACGCGAACGGTGCGGCTACGCCCCCCATGATCGCGAGCGCCGCCAAGAGGCCCAGCGCCGTTCGTCTGATCTGCATCGGCTTACTCCTATGCGCGAGGTCATGCCTAAACGTCGGTGCTCTGTCGTCGACGGGCTGCGTCAACGCCGCATCCCACGGGACCTACGGACTGTTCCCGTCGAAGCTCACCTGAACGACCAATCTCGTCGTATACGTGGTTGGATAGCTCGACGGCGGGACATCGAGCCGGATCGCGATCGCGAGACTTCCATCTCCCGCCGCCGGGTCCGCGCCCGACGTAAAGATCGTTCGTGGCGTATCAAGCGCAAGCGGCAGCGGCAGCACATCGTCGCCAATCCGAATAACCGTGATCTGTCCGGCCGAGATGCCGTACGTGCCGTTGCCGTCCGGGCGATCCGCGGTCGATGTCAGGTCGTTCGCGCTCATGGCGATCGAGTACTCCGTCCGCTCGCCATCGGCCCGGCTGTCGCTCCACGCGAGCATGGCGGTCGCGGTCGCCGTATCCCCAGTCGTTGCGGAGACCGAGAACGTGGCGCCGCCGGTCGCGTTGACAAAGACGTAGCCGCCATCAACGGGCGCGAACTCAACGAGGAACGCACCCGCGTTCTTCGTCGTGACGGAAATGCCCGTCGTCGCTGTTGTTTGCGCCCCGACCGGCCCCGCCGTTCCCAGGACTAGCACAACCACAATGGCGAGTGCGAGCAGTCGCGTTCCGCGCCCCATCCGTTCTCTCCGCTCCCACCCCGCACACATCCGCGTTGCGCCCGCTGACGCGACGCTAGGGAATGACAAGCTCATCGAGTTCGACCGTCGCCAACACTTGGGCAACGCCCGTCCCAGCGTTGACGGCCTCCACGCTCAACGTGAACGCCCACGTCCCCGCTTCCCATCCTGTGACGGGGATATACCGTTCCTGGATATGCGTTTGGCCGGTCGGCACCCCGAGCGACGTCGCCAGTGGGAAGTCCTCGACCGACTCGCCGTCCTTGGTCACCCGCAGCGTCACCTGCACGTTCGTCAGTGGCTCTCCCGCGTTCTCGATCGGCGCGGCGACGACGAGAAACTGCACGTCGTCCGCATCTGGCCGCGGTGTTCCCGACGCATCGAAGATCTGCACCGGCGGTGGTGGCGCCGGCGTCGTCGGCGCGGTCGCCGTCACCGTCGCCTCGCCCGTCGCGGTCGCGCCGGTCTCGGGGTCGGCCAGGTCGACTGTGATTTGGTACTTGCCGAAAGGCAGGGGTGGCAGCCCGACGACGAGCGATGTTGAGTCCCGCGCGTAGACCGAGCCCATGCTCACCGGAGCATTGAAGAGTTGCTCGCCCCCGGCATCCGACACCGTGACGGTGCCCTCCGGCCGCACACGAACGTTGCCGGTGTTGACGATCTCGACATAGATCAGGGCATTGATCTCTTCGGTGATCAGGGTGATCTCGCCGACCTCGAATTCTGGCTCAATCGGACCCGGCACCGTAATGAAGACGGGCACTGCAAAGCGCACCAGTTGCTCGAAGTTTTCCGAGCCCTCGACGGCAAGCGCCTCCGCGTTCTCCAGGACAAGAGCTGTAATGTATTGTCCCGGCTCCGTGCCCTCGGGCACGGCAACGCGGAACGTGCGCTCGATGCCTTTGCCGGGCGCGATCGTGTACAACTCTTCCGGATAGTCAAGCCAAGTCGTGACTCCCTCTGGCGCGGCTCCAGTCTCGGCGACGGCGAAACCTCCGTTCTCCCCCGAATACGCGTTGGTGGCATAGGTTCGTCCCTCGAAAGCCACGTTGCCGGTGTTTGCGAGGACAACGACGAGATCCTCAGAGTTGCCCGCATCGATTGCCGGTTCGAAGAAGTCACCCAGCAACTTGCCCTTTGGGTAGATCTCGAAGGCCACCAAGTCTTTTGGTTCTGCCGGCGTCGGTGTTGCCTCCTGAGCCTGCACGCCGCTGAAACGGACGGCGAGTAGCAAGGCCAAGATGATTGTCAGGCACCGGAAGGAAATGACTTCGCGCACCGCGGTTATCCTCGCATGTTGGCATGGGACATCACTTCGCAGCCGGTGATGACCGTTGCACGGCCGAGGGAACCGGCTGGACCCCCGGCCGTGCTTCCGATCTGCCGTTGCCTACGGACCAGGCGTCGTCACCAGGACGGTCAGCGTCGACGTGTAGGTAGTCGCTGGCTGTCCATCTGGCACGTTAAGAGCAATCTCTAGTCGCTGCGTCGACCCTTCGATGCCGGGAGGGTTGAAAGCGCCGGCCGTGCCGGGACCATCAAAGCCGAACGCGATGTACGGGCGGCCACCATCGTCTTCGAGGGTGTTGTTCGGCACACTGTTCCAGTCGTGGAATCGACCAAACGTCGGGTCAGGACTGCCGGGGTCGTTGTAAGGGCCGCCAGAATTGTCCTGGTCGTTTCCGTCCGAGGTGGGGCCGATGTCACCAATCCTGGGACCGCCGCACGTGCAGCGCCCTTGAAGGGTGTCATAGTTCCGCGTGATCTGGAGATTAGAGGCCGGGATCGAATAGGTCTCCGTCGTCGACAACGGCTTTAGCAGCGTCGACGAGAAGTCTGACGCGTACATCTGCGCGAAGAATCCTGTCCGATAGCTCTTGGTGTCCGTGTACAGGATGTTCACAGCACCAGTGCTGACAACATCCTCCGAGAGAGCCGAAACTTCCTGGTCATCAAGGCTGGCCGACGAGATCGAGACTGCGAAAACGCCGCCTTCGGTGAGGGTCACTGTGACGTCCGCGGTCGCATCGAAATCATCCACCGCCATCGCCGGAGCGGCCACGGACAAGGACATGCCAATTGCCGCGACAAGCCCGAGGGCTTTGTACTTGAGATTCATGGGGTTTCGTTCACCTTTCCTGATCGAGCGCTCACGACCGGCCCGAAATCGGTGCGCGGATTCCTTTGCGGCGCATGCAATTCCGGGCAGCATGTGAGATGCTCGTCGTGCGTCGGGACTTCCTGGCTTTGATAGGGCGGAAAGGCCCGGCGCCCTGACTGGTGTCCGGTGATCCTCGCACGAGGGTCACCGGACCCGCTTTTCCCGTGTTCTCGTTCCTCGTTTCCCAAGACCGTGTTCGGTGCTCTCCCCAGGCTGTTTCTCCTTTCCGCGTACCGGCGTTGCGACCTGTTGGGTTGCGATCGCGACTACGAGTTCGCTTCCGCCAGGGTCGCTGTCAACGTCGAATTGAACGTGGTTGCGCGCGGCTGATCCGGCAGGACCAGCGAGACGCCAAGCGTGAAGGTAGTGGCCGGCGCGGCTTCCGCGCCGGCGTTAAGCAGGGCGACCTCACAGCCGTCCTCCAGCGGGCAGCCGCCACCGGCCAGGGCTTCGTCGTCGATGGAGACGAGGTTGAGCGTGCTGGCGGCGATCGCCGAGCCGTCCGCGCTGCCCAGGGTCGTCGTGTTCAGACCCACGGCCCAGTCGCCGCACGCCTGGTCGAGGCCGCTCACCGTAACGTCGATCGTTTGCGGCGCGGGCGGTTCGAGCACGCCGGTGGCGTCCACCTGCACTTCGCCGAAGTTCAACGAGCCGCCAAACGCGATCGACGGCTCGGGGATTGGGGCCAATTCGGGGTTGAGCTGGTACGGTTCCGGTTCGATGCCGGCATCTTGGATCGTCGCGGTCTCATATCCTGGGAGCGAGGCCGCCACCGCGACGTCCACTGTCACCGGTTGCGCCTCCGTGCCGCAGGCGACACGGTGGGCGCGCAGGCCGAAGGTCAGCGTCGTTGTGGTCTCGAAGGTGTCCACGGGGTCGATCGTGGCACCGTCGCCGATGCCGCCCTGGTGCGCGAACTCGGCGAGCGCGCCCCCCTCGGCGGTCCAATCCGACGGCGCGTTCGGATCGAGCACCGGCGGCAAGAGCTGAGCCGACCAGCCGCCATCCACAGACGCCGCGACCGTCCAATCGAGCTGCACCGCCGCCGGCGCGAGATGCGCGCCGCTGAGCTGCACGGCAACCGTGCAGTCGTAGTCGAGATACCCGCCGTGGGCCACGATCTCCGGCTGCTCGCCAGCAGGGCGACAGTCCGGTTGGCCGGCAAGCGCGTAGTTCAGCACCGGATCTGGTGCGACCGGCGCGGCAGCGGCAGGTGGCGCCGCGGCTGTTTCATCGGGGGGCGGCGGATCGCCCGCTGCTTCGTCGCCTTGCGCCTGCGACGGATCTGTTACCGGCGGTTGTGCGAGCGGCGGCGCGGTTGCCTCGTCCGACTCCTCGGTCACCTCGGGCGGCGGTTGCTCGTCCTCGGTCGCGGACTCACCGGTAGCCGGTGGTTCCTCGACGGGCGGTGGTTCGATCGCGGCAGCCGGCGTGCCCTCGTGTTCTCGTGCGGACGCGTGCGAGAGACGCGCGGGCGCAAGGCCAAACGTTCCTGCCAACAGCGCCGCCACGACCAGGACCCCGGTAACTGAACGTAATTGGCGATACATAGACCGTTCTTTATTGTTGTGCGTACTGTTCACGCGGCCAACATCTCCCAGGTCACGGGCGAAGGGCGACAAACCAATCGTTGCGCCAGCGCCGGCGCCGGTGCGAGGGCCGCCTTTAATGCCTCTGGTTGCTCTGTTCCGCGATCCCATCAGGAAATCCGACAGAACGTCGATCTGTCGCAAATCCATGGGGATGTGGACTCATCAGTTTAGGTGATACCTAGCATGATAGTACGCGGTCCGACCGCGAAATGCAAGACAATAGTCCTGGGACAAATATCGAAGATGTTCCAGCGGTTGGCTGCATCGCGTGGCGACGCATCGCGAGTGTGAACGGGACCGCGGCCGTCGCCCAGCACCCCGCGTCCTCTGCCGGCCTCTTTCGCCGCCTTCCCGAACCGGCTAGATTTCCCCGAACGGATCGAGGCGCTGGGACTGGGACTGGGACTGGGACTGGGAAAGGACAGACTCCGTTGACGGCCGAGCCAGGGAAGAGAACCGATGTCGTGCAGCCGGCGGATCACGACCAGCCGCACGATCTGCCCGCCGCCGGCAGGTTGTCGCCGCTCGTCGGCCGGGTGCTGGGCGGCCCGCACGCCCATGCCCGCATCGCCCGGATCGACGGCTGGCGCGCAAAGGCGCTCCCCGGTGTCGTCGCCGTGCTCATTTCCGACGACGTCCTCGACACCGATCCCTATCACGGCCTCTTCGTCGAAGATCGCCCGCTGATGGCCATCGACCGCACCCGGTTCGTGGGGGAGCCGGTCGCCGCGGTCGCCGCTGAGGACCCCACCGTCGCCGCCCACGCGCGGACCCTCATCGACGTCACCTACGAGGAATTGCCGGCCGCGCCTACGCTCGATGCGGCCCTGGCGGACGGCGCACCACGCTTGCACCTCACTGAGCTCCTCCGGCCCGGTATCCTCCACGGCCCCACGGACTGGACCGGCCACCGCGGCAACGTTTGCTGGCGTCAGCGGGCGGCGACGGGCGACGTCGCGGCGGCGTTCGCCGGGGCGGACCTGATCGTCGCAGGGGAATACGACATTGCCCGCGGTGCTCCGGCGCCCGTCGTGCCGCCGCCCATCGTCGCCGATTGGACAGACAGCAGCCTGACGATTTGGACCGCCTCCCCCGAGCCGTTCCTCCCGCGCGCGAAGCTGGCCCGGATCTTCGATCTTCCCTTGGACCGCGTGCGGATAATTGTGACGCCTGGATGCGACCCCGGCGCACGCAACGACGGTTTGTCCGTGGCGCCGATTGCCGCCGCGCTCGCGCGCAAGGCGAAGCGTCCGGTCCGTCTGGAAGCAAGTCCCGGCGAGTCGCCATTGACCGCCGCCTGGCCCGGCGCGCGGGTTGGGATGCGGACGGCGGCGACGGCGGCGGGCCGGCTGCTGGCCCGCGAGGTCCGCGTCGATCTCGATCTCGGCGCCTTCGCCGGCGACCATCCCCTCCGGATCGATCCGGCGCCCGTGCTCGGGCCGTACCGCTGGCAAGCGGTCGCCTTCGAGGCCCAGGGCGTCTACACCAACACACCGCCCAACACAGCGTCATCACCGCTCCTCCCGGCCATCGGTGAGTTGCAGGTGGACGAGATCGCCCGCCGCCTCGGGCGCGATGCCCTCGAGGTGCGGACTCAGAATCTTCTTGCCAGCATCGTCTCGTCGCCCGCATCGACGTTAGTGAGGCGGTCGTGACGACGCGAACCGGCACGCACCCCGATTCGGTCCCTGTGGTCGAAGCGCGGGAGATCACCAAACGCTTCGGCCCGATCGTGGCCAACAATCGGGTTTTCCTGGCGCTGCGGGCGGGCGAGATCCACGCCGTCCTCGGCGAGAATGGCGCCGG
This sequence comes from Thermomicrobiales bacterium, assembly GCA_050695955.1. GTDB lineage: Bacteria > Chloroflexota > Chloroflexia > Thermomicrobiales > UBA6265 > JBOGUF01. The sequence continues at coordinate 8,566 of JBOGUE010000241.1, forward strand.
CAAGACGACGCTCTTGAACATCCTCTCCGGGGTCTATCAGCCGGACGCCGGTGAGATCCTGGTCGACGGCCGTCCTGCCACGCTCCACTCCCCGGCCGGCGCTTTGCGGCAGGGCATCGGCGCCGTCCACCAGCACTTCGCCCTGGCACCGAACCTCAGCGCACTCGAAAATGTGATCCTGGGCGCGGCAAGTGGGTTTCGACTCGACCTGGGACAGGCCGAACGCCGCGTGGTCGAACTCTTCCACCAGATGGGGCTCAAAGTCTCGCCCCGGACCGAGGTGCACCGTCTCGCCCTCGGCCAGCGCCAGCGGGTGGAGATCGTGAAGGCGCTCTTTCGCGGCTCGCGCGTGCTCTTGCTCGACGAACCGACCTCCGTTCTCACCCCCGGCGAAGTCGACGGCCTCTTCGCAATCCTACGGCGGTTGCGGGCGGAGGGCGTCGCCATCGCCCTGATCACGCACAAGTTGGACGAAGCCTTGGCCGTCAGCGACCGGATCACCGTCCTCCGCCAGGGGAGCGTGGCCGGGACGGTCGAGAGCCTGCCCCGATCGGAGAGAGGGGGCGGCGAGGCGAAAGGGCGGATCGTCGAGCTGATGTTCGGCGGGTCGCCCCCGCGGGAGGCGTTGCCGGCGCCGCATGCTATCGGACCGCCGCTCTTGACGCTGCACGAGGTGTCGGCCGTCGACGACCGGGGCGCGCCCGCCGTCCGCGATTGCTCGCTCGATCTGCACGCCGGGGAGATCCTGGGCATTGCCGGGGTCGACGGCAACGGCCAAACGGAGCTGGCGGAGGTCATCGCCGGGCAGCGCCGCGCGACGGCGGGTCGGGTTGACCGCGAAGGTCTGGACGTCACCAACCGGGGCGTGGCCGCGACGCGGGCCGCCGGCATCGGCTACGTTACCGACGACCGGTTCGGGGAAGGGATCGTGGCGCGGGCGACCGTCGCCGAGAACGCCGTCCTGAAGGCGATCGCGCGGCCGCCCTTCTCGCGCCGGTTCTGGCTCAACCGGCACGCCATTGCAGACGAGACCCGGCGCATGATCGCGGCATTCGACGTTCGCGCTCCCGGACCGGGCGCCCCCGCGGGCGCCCTCTCCGGCGGCAACATCCAGAAACTCCTCTTGGCGCGCGAGTTGGCGTTGAACCCTGCCGTCCTGGTCTGCAACAAGCCGACCGCCGGCCTCGACGTCCGCACGGCCCAATTCGTCCTCCACACCCTGCGGGCGCACGCCGGCGACGGCAACGGGGTCCTCCTCATCTCGGCGGAGTTCGACGAGTTGCTGGAGGTGAGCGACCGCATCGCCGTCATGTTTCGCGGCGCCATCGTCCACATCACGCCGCGCGACCAGGCCGACGTCGAGGAGATCGGCCGGTTGATGCTCACCGGCGCGGCGCCGGTTCCGGCATGAGCGCGCTCACCCTCCGTTCGGTACTGCCGCTAGCGAGTTCAATCGTCGCCATCGCGCTGGCGCTGCTGGCGGGTGGGCTCTTTCTCGAAGCGCGCGGCAACGACGCCCTCGACGCCTATCGCATCCTCCTCGACGCGGGCCTCGGCGACGCCGGCAGCGTCACCGAGACCCTCAAGAAGAGCGCGCCCTTGCTCATCGTCGGCGCTGGGCTGTTGATCGCCCTCAAAGCAGGAGTCTGGAATATCGGCATCGACGGCCAGGTCCTGATCGGCGCCGTCTGCGCCGGGATCGTCGCGCCGGAGCTGGCCGGCCGCCTACCGGACGTTCTGATGCTCCCCATCGCCGCGCTCGCTGGTTTCGCGGGCGGCCTCGCCTGGGCGGTCGTGCCGGGCGTGTTGCGCGTGCGTTGGGGCTTGAACGAGATCATCACGACCCTGATGATGAACTACGTCGCCATCAATGTCACCGCCTGGCTGGTCAAGGGGCCGGTCAAGGACCCTAGTGTCGTGCCGCCACAGACCAAGCTTATCCCGCGGGAACATCGCCTGCCCGACATCCCCGGTACGGAGGTCCACGTCGGACTGGTCCTCGGCCTGGTCGTCGTCTTCGCCGTCTTCGTCCTCTTCCGGGCCACCGTGCCGGGGTTCATGCTCGCGATCCTGGGCCGGAACCGGCGAGCGGCGGTCCACGCCGGGATGCCGGTCGGGCGGCTGACGCTGGCGTCGCTCTTACTCAGTGGCGGCTTTGCCGGGCTGGCGGGCGCGATCGACGTCCTTGGCGTCAAGGGGCTGTTCCAGGGCAATTGGAACCCCGGCTACGGCTTTACCGCCTTCGCCCTCGTCTATCTTGCCCGCCTCAGCAGCCTCTGGCTCATCCCCTTCGCCGGATTCTTCGCCTTCCTGATCGCCGGCGGCGACGTCATGCCCCGCCGCGCGGACATCCCCACCTATTACGTCGAGATGCTCGAAGGTCTCATGCTCCTCTTCTTCGCCGTGGCGGTATTTCTGGAGCGGACGTTGGCGTCGCGCCGCCCTTCCGTCGTAGGGGCGGGACCGGCAGACACCGAGGAAGACTCATGACTATCGGTGGGCTCGACCTGGAAACGTTCGTGGCCGCGATGTTGACGGCTGGCTTGCTGGCGGCGGTGCCGTTGACGCTGGCCGCGTTGGGCGAGGCGGTCGGGGAGCGGGCCGGGCTGCTCAACCTCGGCATCGAGGGGATGATGCTGGCCGGTGCCTTCTTCGGCTTCCTGGCGGCGGAGAAGACGGGAAGCGCGGCGGCCGGCCTCAGCGCCGGCATCGGTTCTGGGTTGGTCCTCGGGCTCCTCTTCGGGGCGCTGGCGATCACGCTGCGGGTCGATCAGGTGCTGGTTGGCCTGGCGATCACCATCTTCGGCGGCGGCCTGACCGCCTTCCTCTATCGTGATGTCTACGAGGGCCAGAACCCCTCGCTGTCACTCAACCTACCGGAGATCACCGTCCCGATCCTCAGCGAGATGCCGACGATCGGCGGCCCACTGTTTGACCGCCAATTGCTGGTTTACCTGAGTTGGGCACTCGTTCCAGGCTGCGCGCTGTTGCTGACGCGGACCCGGTTCGGGCTGAATGTGCGCGCGGCCGGCGAGCACCCGGTCGCGGCCGACACCGCCGGGGTGAGCGTCGGCCGCGTCCGCTATCTGGCGATCGCCCTCGCCGGCAC
>JBOGUE010000242.1:0-6648 GCA_050695955.1 Thermomicrobiales bacterium
GAGGAGGGCAAGCTTCGCCCCGCATGTTGTCGTGTGATCAGAAAGGAACAATCTTGGCAGTCATGAACGATGCGGGAACCTATGCGCGGGCGGCGGCGCTCGGGTTTGTGGCGGGGTTGCGGTCGCAGACGCCGCTGGCGTTGCTGGCCGGGGCGGCGAGGCGGGGTGAGATCGCGGAGAGTGTGCTGCCGCCGGTCGGGTGGTTGCGGGATCGGCGGATCGCCAGCGCCCTTACGTTCTCCGCCGCCGCCGAGATCGTCTTCGACAAGCTGCCGTTCTTGCCGAGCCGCCTATCGCCAGGCCCGCTCGTCGGCCGGATGCTCTTTGGCGGCTTGAGTGGCGGTGTCGTCGCTCGGCTCGACGGCCAATCGGTGCCGGTCGGCGTTACGCTGGGCGCTGCCGGGGCGGTGGCCGGGTCGTACGGTGGCTACCACGCCCGGGCGTGGGTTGGCCGAGAGACTGGCCTGCCGGACGCATTGGTTGCGGTGGGGGAGGATGTGATTGCGGTTGGGGTTGGGTTGGCGGTAGCAAGCGGTTGAAGGTGTGTCATACGTGTAGAAAGAGTGTTGTATGATGCCATTCCTTGTTCATAGGAGTCGATTTGACATGAAGGAGAGACGCCAGAGCGTATCTCGGCGTCGTTAGCACGGAAGGGAGCGGCGCGGCGTGAGCCAGGAGAAGGCACGTCCTCAGCGGGGCTCATCGCCTCCGACACGAGCACGACAAGAGCGCATCCTTGCCTATCATGCAACCACCCGAGAGGCTTGGGCACAGATTCAAGCAGATAACCGACTCAAGGAGAGCGATCGTCATTACGATTGGCTCGGCCGGGGCGTCTATTTCTGGCAGGCCGGACCAGCTCGGGCGTGGGTCTGGAAGGTTCATCAACAACTGCCGAAACACCTCCGTGCAACCCCGGACCAGGTGATCGTCCTGGAAGTCGAGTTGACCTGGAACCCGGCTGAATGCGTCGATCTTCTCGATATCTATTGGTATCGATACTTGCTTGGCCGGGCCGAGAGCATCATCTCGTTCTGGAGCGACTCACTTGGTTGGGACCCAGATCGGATTGACCGGGAGTTGCAGCGCAACGCCGAGATTGACACGGCCCAACCACACGCCTTCGACTGCCGGTTGATCGATAGCCTGTGTGAAGACCTCTTCGACCTCTACGGATTGGAGGTTCGGGCCGTACGCGGCGCCTTTCAACATCTGGCACGGCTTTATGCCCATTCCGCGTTCCGTTATGGCGATCACGTCCAGATCGCCATTCGCCATCCGGCGATGATCGATGTCGAAAGCGTTGCCATCGTAGAGGGATTGGACGAGGTCGAACCCTGGCTGCCAGAGGGTCTCCTGCAGGTCACGCCGAACACAGCCAAGCCGTTATGAAGCGGTCGATCGCACCTCTTCAAGCACGTGCCGGGCCGCTTGGCGTTCTTGCTCCTTGATCCGACGGGCACGCTCCTGTTGATCCGCGGGCACGTTGCGCATGGCCGGCGGCAAGGTGTTGTCGAGAAGTTCGCGTCGCTCCTCTTTCGCCGTGCGCTCACGCTGGGCGAAGGCCGCGATCCGCGACGTGCCGGCGATCTCGGTGCCCATCCAATCGACGTACGGAGCATGCCCATTGGGCGACGGCGCGGCCGCGAACCGCAGCTCGGCTTCTTCAAGGGCGGCAAACGCCGCAACACTCTCGTCCGAATCGTCGACGAAGAGAACGATGGACGGTGGGGTGAGCGAGCGATCAGCAGGCAGCGCCGGCGCACTGGTCGCGGAGCCCGTCTCTTCGCGGGTCGATTCGTTGAGGTGCTCCCGGTGGTCGCGTGCTCGGGCGCGGGTCGAGTCGCGGTGATCGTGGGGCAGGACCGTCGCTTTGGTCCGAACGGACTTCCCTCCCATGGTCGCCCCTCCTTTCATTGTGGACGCGCGGCTGGCGTCAGCAGGATCGTTACGGCCGCGCGGGGCAGCGGCTGCACGGGCCGATCTGCCCTGAATAGTCTGCCCTCGGTCCCCAGGGCCGAATCGGGCAAGACGTTGCGGGTATTAACTTGATACACTACTACATATTGTAGAAAATGCAAGCGACTCATCGGCGTGTATCGCTTAGTCCTTTCATGATCGTGGCGAGACCTCACCTTTTTCGGTGACGCCTCCAGCACAGACGGCGCACTCGGCCGGATCGTGCCAGGCGAACGTCCTCGCCGCCCGCGGCGACGTGAGAGTCTACCGCAGATATGTTGCCACCGGACCACCCACGCACTTACTCCGTCTCCCACAGCGTCAGCGTCGATGCGGCCACCGGCGTATTCGCCGCCCACGGATAGGTCGCCTCCTTGACGGCGCGGTAGTTGGCGTCGAGTTGCGGTTCGAGCAAGAGCAAGGCGGCGATGCGGCGGGCAATTTGCTGAAAGAGGCGCGCTTCGTCGAGGGAGAGGGGGCGGCCGAGGACCTCCCGCTCGCGGTAGGAGAGCCACTTCTTCAGCACCTGATAGCCGCCCATCGTGTACTCCCAGACGCGGCGCGGCACGTTGCGCCAGTAGGCCCGATCGTTGAGGTAGATATCGAACGTCGTCTCGCCCAGCAGCGCGAACGCGTCGGCCAGCGGCAGGCCGAGCGGGTTCTGCCAGGCCGTAATCGCGGCGAACTCCTCCGGCCCGTACTCGCGCTCGACGGCCCGCCCCTTGCCGGCCATCACCGCGCCGCGATGCCCGAAGAAACCCCAACCGGCGGTGACGGCGGTATCGTCGGTGGTTGGATCGAGCGCCCCGCCGCCGACCCGTGTAGCACCGCCTATGGACGCGAGCACTCGCGGACTCTGGCTCGTTATCGCTCTCGGCATCAGCTGGTTCAGATCCATGATCGATGCGATCAATCGCCCCAGTCCCGCCGATATCACCAGTCGATCCTTGCTCGTCGGTAGTGGAATGCGCGGCCAGTCCTGGCGCAAGGCTCCAGCATTTTCGGCCTGGTAGGCAGGAGCGTGGAGAACGGCAATGGCATGAAAGAAGAGCGATTCAAACTGATCCTTCGCATCGAGTTCGGCAAGATACCGCATCCCCGTCTTCGACAGGTTGGGTTCGCTTTCCGGCGGACGTGGCTGATCGACCTGAGCACTCAGAGCGAGCGCGGGGGCGCTCTGCCTCAGGAGCGGGAACAGATTGGCGCCTCGTTCGATGACGTGCAGCGAAGCCAGATGCGAAGTTACAAGCGGCGAGTCGAAATCCTTTCTTGTTCTCTGGGCACAGGCTAACCAAGCGTTACCATCGAAGACCTGCGGAACGTATTCCTCCCGCTTGCGGTCCAAGAGACTTGTCTCTGGTTCCCAATAAAGCCACCTGTCATCGAACGGCCGGTACGCATGTTGGACTACATAGTCTGGAAGAAATCCTCGCATTCTCAGCTTGTCGCGAGTGGCTCGTCCATCGAACTTATGAGCATCCTCCATAGCGCCCGGAGCAATCCGACGCATCTGCTCGTGGCTAACCATGGGGTCGAAGTACTTCTCCATGCGGGCGATGAGGCGGTCGCGGTCGACGTCGACCACGACGTCGTCGCGGGAGGTCTTGACGCCGGGGAAGGAGACCGGAAAGAGGTCGGGCAGGAGCGGCCAGGAGAGGTAGTCGGCCTGGGAGGCCATCGGGAAGAAGGGGAGGCCGAGGCCGGTTTCCGGCGTCACCGGTTCGTATAAGCGGTCGTCGTGCTGCTCGGCGGTATCGAGCAATTGCTGTCGTTTGGTCTTGCCCCTAATGTGGCGGAAGTGGACCGTTTCGGCGGGGGTGTGGCGCTGGGCGCGGGACATGAGGGCGACGGCGGTGCCGACCTGGATGCCCTCGCGGTTGCGTTCGGTGGAGAAGACGCTGGGGTCGGGTTCGCCCTCCGGCGTGACCTTGCCGGTCTTGTACTTGTCGCCGTTGAGACAGTCGATCCAGATGCGGTCGAAGGTCTCCAGGTAGCGTTCCCGCATGGCGGTGAAGGAGAGACCGTCGAGCCAGGAGTAGTTCGAGATGAAGCAGACGACCCCCTCGCCGGTCATCTCGACGATGCGCCGCTCGGCCATGCGGAAGAAACGGACGTAGAGGTCGTTCAGCCCCTGTCCCTGCGGCTGGCGGGTGGTCTTCGCCACGCGGTAGGCGTTGCTGAGGTCGCGCTCCTCCTCGACGGCGACGCCGGCGTAGCCGTTGTAGGGCGGATTGCCGATGACCACCAACACCTTGCGGCCGATCTTGACCTTGCCGGCCGCGTCGCGTTCCTGTTGCAGTTCGGGCCATGGCAACGACGTCTGACGCTCGCCCGATTCCCAGCCGGTCAGGGCATTGGTCAAATAGACGCCGGCGCGCTCCTTGTCGCCGGCCAGCGGTGCGCCGAGGTTCTGTAGAAGCAGACCGATCTGGAGGTGAGCGACCACGAACGGCGCGGGGAGAATCTCGAAGCCGAAGATGCGTTCCATGGCGGTGCGCTTGAGGTCGGCCAGTCCGTCTGGGCGGCCGAGTTCTTCACGCAGCACCGTATCGACGCGGGAGACCATGTACTCGACGACTTCGGGCGGGGTGTACCAGACGCCGAGCTGCTTGCGCAATTCCGGGTCGAAGGCTTCGAGGAAGGGTTCGTAGAAGTACTGGACCGCGTGCTCCTCGGCGAAGCGGGCGAAGAACTGTTCGCGGTTGACCCGATTGAGGGCGTCGCCCGCCCAATCGAGGACGTCCACCAGATGCAGCGGTTCCAGATGCGTGCGGGTGGCGACCTGCTCGAAGAGGACGCGGATAGCGGGAACGTGGAGGGACCAGGCGGCGTCGCGCCAGTCGAAGTCTTGGTCCTTGCTTGACGCCTTCTTAGCCCAAAGCACCCAAGCAGAGAAGATGCCATAGAAAAGAGTTTGGACGAGGGTTGAGCGGAAGAAGTGCGCGCCGCGTTCTGACGTGAAATGGAGACCGAGGGCGCTTTCGAGGGCGGTGCGGATGGTCGACAGACCGGCGAGACCGGCGCGCTCGACGCGGGCGCTGGCTTCGCGGGCATAGGAGGCGAGGTACCAGGCGACGTCGGCCGGCGTATTGAGCGGCGCGTTGTAGCGCAGCACGCGTTCGAGATACTGGACAAAGCGGTCGGCCTCGCCCTCCGGCAGGGTACGCGGAAAGGCGGCGACATCCCAGAATCGGGAGTCGTCGGGCGCAAGCTGGAATCGTTCGCCGAGGGTGATCTGGCCGTCCGGGCGCTGGACGACGGGCAGAAACGCCCGCAGGTTGGTCACCAACACCTGGCCGTACTTCTCCGCGTAGCGCTTGACTTGCGGGCTTTGCGCGATGGCGTCGACCTCGTCGCTCGGGCTTTTGACCTCGACCGCCCCGCGGGCGGGATTGAGCGAGGGCCAGTCGCTGTTCACGGGTTGGCTGGCAAGTTGATCGTGGGTGAAGAGTCCCCCGTCGGGGATGCCGGCGCCCTGGTTTTTCGGGTTAATGACGCAATGAACGCGCGGCTTCATGGTAGCGCCGACGGCGTCAATGAGATTGGCGAGAGCTGGGTAGTAGGAGACTTCGGGGTTGGCCTGGCCGGTGGCGTGAGTGGCGTTGATGTGGGACAGGTAGTTGGTCAGGGTGTCTTGGGCGCGCATGATCCCTCCGCCAGTCGCGGCGCGATGGTCAGGAATGAATGGCGAGATTATGGCGCGTGATTGGAGGAATGGGAAGCTGCTGCCGGGTTAATTCCCAAGTTGCCGCCGGGTTGACACCCGCCGCTCAACCTACCTACAGAAGTCCCTCCGGGACTGCATTCGTGACCTCGCGTCCGAAGGTCAACTCCCTGCTCGTTGACCTCAATGACTTCGCACGCTGCTCGATGCGTGCATCGTGCAACGGGCCAGCCAACCACAGTCCCGGAGCAACCGTTATGGCGCATAAGGGTCGGGTGCGCGTCAGCGTTTTAGGTGACTGGTTTGTCGTCGGGCAGGGACCTGCGCCCGACGGGAGCGCACCGCCCTCTCACACATGACAGGCCGAGTGGCCCAACGGGTTCGCGCGAGCAAGCGCCGTCGTGCCAGGTTGATCACCCTGATCAAGCAGGCGATGGTCGTAGAGGCGTTTCGCGAACTGCTGAGTTCAAAAACCACCGAACTCCAGCTTGTCCACCTGGCCAACGTGGCCAACCTGCGCCCCGTCCGTCCCCTCTCCCGCGCACGGCGGGCACCCTCTGGGTGCGGTAGCGCAACAGCTTCGGAGTGCGGGCTGCATCAAACGCCCATCCCCTCACCCCGTCACATACGCCAGCAACGTCCGCACTCCGACGCCGGTCGCCCCCTTCGGCGTATACCCGGTCGTCTTCGTCGCCCTCGCCGCGCCGGCGATGTCGAGGTGCGCCCATGGCAGCCCTTCGCAGAAATGCTGGAGAAAGAGCGCGGCCGTGATCGCCCCGCCCTGGCGTCCTCCTGAGTTCTTCAGGTCCCCGACGGCGCCCTTGATCTTCTCCTCATGCGCCTCCGTCAGCGGCATCCGCCAAAAGCGCTCGCCGGCGCCAGCCGAGGCGGCTTGGAGACGCTCAGCCAAGGCATCGTCGTTCGCGAAGAGCGCCGTCGTGCCGTCGCCGAGGGCCACCACCGCCGCTCCGGTCAACGTCGCCAGGTCGATCAACTCCTGCGCGCCTTGGCGGGCTGTGTAGACC
>JBOGUE010000243.1:0-3294 GCA_050695955.1 Thermomicrobiales bacterium
CCGCCTACACCTCACCCCGCACGGTGCCGAAGGTCATGCCGACGAGCAGATATTTCTGGAAGAGGAAGATGGCGACGATCGGCGGCAGCAGGAAGATCAACGAGAGGGAGGCGATGAAGGTCCAATCGACGCTACCGCCCTGGTTGAGGCCGGTGGCGAGAAAAACGGGGATCATCGTCGTCCCCCGACCGCCCAGGATGTAATTGAAGAGGTATTCATTCCAGACGAAGATCAGGTTGAAGATCGCCGCCGCGACCAACCCCGGCTTCACCTGCGGTAAGACGACGCGGAACATGACGTGAAACCGCGACCCGCCGTTCACCAGCGCCGTCTCGTCGTAGCGCAGCGAGACCCCATCGACGAACCCCTTCAAGATCCAGAGCGAGAAGGGGATGCTGAACATCACGTAAAAAAGGAGCATCCCATGGAACGTCTTCGTCCAGCCGAAGGCGTTGTACATCATGAAGACCGGAACCACGACCGCCGCCGCCGGCACCATCCGCACCGACAGCAGCAGGAACATCATGAAGTTGGTGCCGCGCGGCTTGAAGCGGGAGAAACTGTAGGCGGCCAGGAAGGCGACGACCAGCGCGATCGCCACCGACCCGATCGAGAAGACGAAGCTCATCAGAAAGTAGTCCCAGAAATTCGGCGCGTCGAAGACGCCGCGCACATTGGCGAGCGTCGGCGTAAAGAACCACTTCGGCGGCCAAGAAACGAGCTGCCCATCGGTTTTGAACGCGGCCAAGAAGATCCAGAGCACCGGCAGGAAGAAGATGAGCGCGACGAGCCAGAGGACGAGGTGATAAAGGTGTTGCCGCCAGGTCATGCCCTTAGCTCCCCTCTCTCCGATCGGGGGAAGCTCCCGCGCACCGCCGCGCGCGTCTCCCGGTAGTTGAGAACGTAGAGGTAGATCGAGGTGAAGGCGATCGCGATCAGCAGCGTGACGATGGCCAGCGCCGAAGCATCGCCCATCTGGAACGCCTCGAAGCCCTGCCGGTAGAGGGTGATGCCGACGAACTCGGTCCGGTTGCCCGGCCCGCCGCGGGTCATCAGGTAAGCCAGATCGGTCGTCTTGAAGGCGTCGATGGTGCGCAGCAGGATTCCAAGCATGAGGATGAATTTGCCATGCGGCAGGACGACGTACCAGAGTCGTCTCAACCACGGCAGGCGGTCGATCTCGGCCGCCTCCAACTCCGCCTTCGGCACGGAGCCGAGCGCGGCGAGGGTCATCAGGATCATGAACGGCGTCCACATCCAGACGTCGACAGCGACGGTCGCCCAGAAGGCGACGTCCTTGTCGCCGAGAAAATCGACCGGGCTGCCGCGCACGCGATCGACGTAGTAGTTAAGGACGCCGAAGGTCGGGTCGTAGATCAGGCGGTAGAAGGTGGCGACCGCGACCGGCGGCAAGATCATCGGCGTAAAGAGGAGGGTCAGCGCCAGGCGCCGCCCCGGCATGCGGTGACTTCCCCAGAAGAGCAGGCCGAGCACCACCCCGAGGCAGGTCGCCAGCCCGACGCTGCTCGCCATGAAGAGCAGCGTCCGTCCGAGCACGCCCCAGATGACCGAACTGTTCCAGATGTCCAGGAAATTCTCGAACCCGACGTACTCCGGCTCACGCGCCGCGGTCAACTTGAACCGATAAAAGCTGACCCCCACCAGCCACAACAGCGGCACGATGTTCCAGACCACGAAGAGGACGAGGATCGGCACGACGAGCAACAGTGGGAAGGCCCGGCTATCGTCCAGCCGCCGCACGCCCCGCGCAAACGGGAAGGTGCGCCCCGCCACCGGTCGATCTTGCACACGGTCGTTTTGAGTGCCGAGGTGCGCCATGGCGAGTGCCCAGTGTCGAGTGCCCAGTACCCAGCGTGTCCGCGGAAGTCCGTTGCTCTATTGACCGGCCTCGTCGATCGAGGCAGATCGCCCTCGCAACAGACTGGGCACTCGGCACTGGGCACTCGGCACTCCGTCTATCCGAGCGTCACGTCGTTGCAGGCATCGGACGGTTCGACGTCGGTGCGGCCGGCGTCGTAGAGGATGCCCTGCTGGGTGCAGGCGGTGTACGTCAGCGCCACCATCGGGTCCGGCGTGATGTCGGAAACGTAGGAGCCGAACGCCTCCTGCTGGGCAGCGAGCATCTCGGCGTAGTTCGGGTCGTGCCAGAAGTCGCGCGAGCGGTTCTCCTGAAGCATGTACTTGTAGGCGCGGAAATGGGGGTGGATGTCGTCGAAGCCGGGCGAGTTGAGGGTTGCTTTGTCGGCCGGGTCGCCGCCGCGACGGGCGAACTCCAACTGCGTCTCCGGCAGGTACCACCACTTCATGAAGTCAATCGCGACCTGCAGTTGGTCGCCGTCGTTGAAGGTGTTGATCACCCAGGGCTGGCCACCGAGGGTGTAGGTGCGAACCAGCGAGCCATCCGCCTGCTTGAAGGCCGGCGGCGGGACGATGAGCACGTTCTCCGGCGTCACCGGTTTGGCCGCGTCGGCCGGTTGGGTCGGATCCTCCGCGGATTGGTTGCGCATCTGCGGCCCGAGCGCGGCCCACTGGAAGCAGGTGGCGATGGCGCCCGAGGTGAAAACGTCGACCAATGATGCCAGCCCGTGGTTCGTCGCCCCCTCCGGCGCGTACTGGAGAAAGCGCTTGTTGTGCTCCAGCGCGGCGGCGTTGACCTCCGAGTCGAGCACGCCCTCGACGGTGTAGGTCCCGACCTCGCCCTCGATAATGTTGCCGCCGGTCGAGAACATGTAGGGGTAGACGTAGCACGAGATGGAGTCGTATTCCTGCGACCAGTGCATCGAGGTGCCGAAGAGTCCCGCGTCGGGCCGGGTGAAGAAGGCCGCGATCGCCTCGAAGGTCTCCATGTCGATCTGCTCCCACTCCTCGAAGGTTTGGGGCAGATCGGTTCCGCCGTTCGCCGCCTTGAAGGCGTCTCGCTCGACCTGGTCGGAAAAGAGGTCCTGCCGGACATACAAGGCGATCGTGTCGCCTTCCTGGGGGAAGCCCCAGATCTGGTCGCTGCCATCCGGGTAGACGCGGTAGCCAATCGCGGCCGCGTCCTCGAACTCGACATCCAACTCGGGGTTGGCGGCGATGAGGTCGTTGAGCTGAAGGATCCAGCCCGGTTCGGCCAGGGCGCCGAGCCATTGGCTATCGGAGATGATGATGTTGTAATCGGCGGACTCGCTGGAGAGCGAGGTCGCCGCCTTCTGGAAGAGCTCGCCGAAGGGCGCTTCCTCGAACGTGAAGTTGACGTCGTAGCCGTGCGTCTCGTTGGCGAATGGCTTGAAC
>JBOGUE010000244.1:0-7369 GCA_050695955.1 Thermomicrobiales bacterium
CGCTGGATGCGGCCGTTGTCGTTGGCTTGCGGGAGACGCTCGCGCAGGAGACGTTGCACGTGCGCGTTGCCGTGCGTGCGTTGCAGCGCCCGCAGCACGATCACCTGGCGGTGGGGGTCCAGCCGGCCGTCCGCGAGTGCGGTGCCGGGCCGCGCCGCGACCGTGCTACCGGGCAGGAGCTCGGTCGCCGCGTCGAGCGTTTCTTGCTCCGGGGCATGCGGCGACGTCCGCGTCGGAGTCGCGGGATCGGTGGTGCGTTGTCGGGTCGCGACTTCCGCCATAGGAGACGCCTCGGCGAATGGGCGGACGCACGACAAGCGGGATGCCTGGGCATCCTCGTGCCCAGGTGGGCTCTGCCATCTTAGCGAGTCGCGGGGCGGAACGCACTACGTAGTCCTCCCTATTTTGCCGTCGGTGGGGACAAGGCGAAGGATTTGTCGTCGGGCGCCGCCCTGGACTCAAGTCCGGGCTCAGTGACGGAAGTCGGATCAATCCGACTGACATCGCACCAGGCGTGACAATGGGTATGGCTTGCGAACGCGGGGAGGGTTGGTTGATCAGGTTGTGCAGGTTGTATGCAGGGTTGCCATGCACAACCTGGGTAAATCTGGGCAACTCGGAAAAGCGCGGCGTGCGTCTACGGCGTAACGGTTGCGTGTGCGTGGGAACGGAAGGGTTGGGTGGACGTTGATGGGCAACCGCATCTCGAGCGGTGAGGGACCGCGTACTCGCGAGCGTCTCTTTGCGGACCTGGTCCGCGCGGCGCGAGCCTGCGCGGTGTGTCCGCGCATGGCCGGCCGACGGCGGGTGCTGGGGTGGGAGAACGGGTCGCTGGCGGCCGAGGTGCTGTTCGTGGCCGAAGCGCCGGGACGGCGTGGGGCCGATCGGACGGGCGTGCCGCTGAGCGGGGATCGGACCGGGGAGCAATTCGAGCGCTTGCTGGCGGCGGCGGGCCTCCGGCGTGACGAGGTCTTCGTGACCAACGCGGTGTTGTGCAATCCGCGGGACGGCGCGGGGCGGAACAGGCCACCACTGCCCGAGGAGGTCGCGAATTGCAGCGGCCTTTTGCGCGCGACGATCGAGGTGGTCGATCCCGCGTACGTCGTCGCGTTGGGGAACGTGGCGTTGCGGGCGCTGCGCCTGATCGCGCCGCACGACGCCCGGCTCGCCCGCGACGTAGGGCGGCTGATCGGGTGGAACGGGCGGTGGTTGGTGCCGCTGTACCATCCGGGGGCACGGGCGCGGATCCACCGGCCGGTGGAGCGGCAGATCGCGGATTTCGTCCGGCTCGGTGAATGTCTTCGCCGTCTGGACCGACGATGCGTCGATCAGATGCCGTCGCGGTCATTGTGTCATCGATACCTTCAGAATTCCTGAAGGAATGGATGACAGGTTGAATGGCAAAGGCACATGGGAGTCGCATACACGGGCGGCGGGATCGCTGACGCCCACTCGTTCGACCCGGGTCGCGTCGGAGAATGACTACCTCCAGGTATCGGCGAGTGAATCCCATCGCGCGTCTAAGGAGACCGTGCCGCTGAGAATGGGATCAAGGAAGTCCGCGGCAACTCGGTACCCGCTCGCGACGTCAGGGTTAAGACCGACCTCTGTTGCAAGTCTGCGATAGGCGGTTGCCCAGGTCGACGGTGGGGACGGGAGCGCCGGGGGGATGGGGTGCGTGCCTCTGGTCGTGAAGGTGACGTCGAGGGCGTGTCGAAGGCGACGTGCCTCGAAATCGGCGGCGGAGCTGATCAGGACCAGGTCGATCAGGTCCTTGACGCGGGTATTCTCGCGTTGCCCATAGGTGCGGACATAGGCGTGGACCTTCTCTGCGGCGTGCTGTTCCAGTGGGAGGGCTGGGATCTCGATCGGTTCGAAACCGGCAAAATGGAAGAGGTCCGGGCCGCGCAGGCGATCGGGAGTGCCGACCAGCCGATCGCCGAAGCCGATGTCGACAATCGCCTCCTCGAAGCGACGGCCGTCGAGCCCGGCCGTGACGTGGTAGCGCACAGCGGCACCTGCGAGCTCAGGAACCATCTCTCCAGTCCGCTCGATCTCGAACGTGAAGAAATCGCCCAGGTCGAGCGACTGTGCAGCAATGAGATCGACAGAGGCTGCCTCCTCGCTGTCCTGACGGGTGAGGTCCAGACCGCCCTTGATGATCCAGCGCTCGGGGGAGACCACCAGCAAGCGAGACAACAGGCGGTCGTAAACGACCAGTTTGCGCAGATGCCCGAGCGATCTCACTTGCTGCCGGGAAAGCGTATTGAGCCGGTGTTCGAGGGCGGCGCGGAACGCGTTCGCGGTGGCGTATCTCATCTCGTCGCCTGATCGAGCGCGCCAGCAATGAGACCGACAACGCGTTGACTGCGTTCTTGCGCGGCCTGCTGGAGCAGGGTTCGGGTGGTCAGGCCGCGCGCAATGGCCTGCTTGACCGCGAGTTCGATCTGCTCCGGGCCGGTGCCTGCCTCGGCCGCATCGAGAATTGTCCTCGTGGCCGAGGTGAGCCGTATCCCGTCGCGGAACGAGACATCGGCAGGTCGAAGGGGCCTGGTCGTGGTGTGAATCGTCACGCCCTGCGGCGTGGGCAGATACCGCTTCGAGCGGGGCACCGTCAGGTGGATGGTTCTCGGGATGACGTCGCTGAGGTTGAGTAGGTCGAGCGCGCTCTCGTGCGAGACCAGGGCCTTGTCTTTGCCGACAGCGAGCCAGGCAGCGACGACCTCTTCGCGCGATGAGGACGGGTAGTCGCGGAGGCGATAGAGGCCGCGGCGAACGCGCGTAAACTTGCCACGTTGCGCGT
This sequence comes from Thermomicrobiales bacterium, assembly GCA_050695955.1. Taxonomy (GTDB): domain Bacteria; phylum Chloroflexota; class Chloroflexia; order Thermomicrobiales; family UBA6265; genus JBOGUF01. Next base: position 2,804 of record JBOGUE010000244.1, read on the forward strand.
GATAGGTGAGCAGACTCCACGTGAATCCGCAGGCAAGGGCTTGGGTAGACGTAAAGTATCCGCGCTGCCCTGATGCGGCTCCAAAGAGGCAAGAGAAGTCGGGGCTGACGGCCGCCGTGTCATTCATACCTTCAATATTACTGTAGGAACGGATGACACGACAATAGGCATGAGCGACGGGACCAATCCGAGAACTGTTTCACGAGAACGTGGTACACGCCGGCAGTGCCACAGTCGTCCGTAGCGGTATTGCGGAAGGTCACGGCCAGCTTCTGATCTCGAACGAGTCTTTGCGGGATCTCTACGTCATGCTGCTTCACAGAGGGCCTTCTGTTCGGGGCATGTCGACAGATGTACACTGCCGGCCTGCCGGCGGCGTGTTGGGTCAAGATAAGGGCAGACCGTCTCCGGCGGCTGCGCCGCGGCGGGCGAGGAACGCGTCGAAGTCGGCGAGGCTGCTCCCCGCATCGGCCAGGACGAAGGCGTAGACATCAGCACTCGTGACTGTGTCGCGGTAGGACGGCCGGCGCGCCGCGGCGTCCTTGATCCGCAGGACCAGGTCGCGGTCGGCGCGCGCGAGGGCCGCGGCGAGCGCCTCGTGGTGGCGGAGCTTCTCCGCGAAGGAGGACTCGTTCCATCCCCACAAGTCTACCTTCCAGGTCGGCGTGCCCCCCAGCGGCAGGACTCGAAGGCCGGCGTAGAGCCCGCGCGGAAACTCATGGTCCGGCCGTCGGTACTGGTCATGGAAGCTTACCCGGATGAGCGCGTGGCCGTGGGCGTCCAGGCGGGCGTGTAGAGTGGAGAGCACGGTCAGCAACCGGGCGCTTTCGTCGGGCTCAAGGCGGGAATACAGGTCGATGTCCGGCCACGTCATGAGATCCAGGGCGACACTGCCGACCACCTCGACCCGGCCCAGCGCGTCGCGGAGGATGTCCAGCACCCCCGCACCGTCGAGCAGGGCGAACGCCTCCCGGCGCAGTGCCGCTGCGCGCTGCCTCAGTTCCCCAAGATCAATCGTCGCGCCTACCTCATCCATGCCAACCATGCTAGCCGACGATCCGTTCACATCGACCAGGAAGTATTGTAGTCAGGATTATGGTCATCTACGATGAGTGGCCAAGAAGAGGGTTGACCTGGCCATACCTTTCCGTCCGATTTCATGGGCATTTTGATGGCGAGGGCGCATGGGAGTCGAACCCACCGGCGCCGGGATCACCGACGCCCGCACGGTTTTGAAGACCGGGGAGGCCACCGGGCCCCTTCCGCCCCCATCGCGGTGGCATGGGAGTGTACCACTCTAGGCGGGAGACGGCGGTCTGCTCCTACAATGACCTCCGCTCCGGCAAGCGATTCGGACGGGAGTGGAAGCCGATGCAGCGGCAGATTCCGCGGGCAGAGTTCAGCGACGTGGATCGGGCAGGCGACCCGCGCTATTACGTGGAGTGCCTGGACTACCAGCATTCGACGCCGTTCGCCCAGCGGTACAAGCAGCGCACCTTCGCCTTGCTGGATGTCCGGCCCGGCCATCGCGTACTCGACGTCGGTTCGGGAACGGGAACGGATGCGCTCGCCCTGGCGCGATTCGTTGGGGAAGAGGGTCGCGTGGTTGGCGTTGACCTCAGTTGGACGATGATGGTGGAGGCGGCGCGGCGCAGGAGAGAAACCTATTTGCCGGTGGTGTTCGTGCTGGCGGACGCCACGCGCCTGCCGTTCGCCGCCGGTGCCTTCGACGGCTGCCACGCAGACCGCACGTTCCAGCATCTGTCCAATCCCCGACGAGCGCTCGCGGAGATGATTCGGGCGATGAAACCGCACGGTCGATTGGCGATCGTTGAACCTGACCACGAGACGCGTGTGATCGACACGCCGTACCCGGACGTGACGCGCCGTTTCCTGGCGTTCCGCAACGCGACCTTGCAGCAGGCCGGCATTGCCCACCAGCTCTATGCCCTCTTCAAGGAATTTGGCCTGGAGGACGTCTCTGTCGAGCCGGTGACGCAGGTGTCGACCGACTACGAGGCGATCAACCGGGTGGCGCTGTTCGATGGGGGGATGCGCGTGGCGCAGGAGCATGGCGTCATCGGTCAGGACGAGGCGGACCGGTGGATCGCGTACGTGGAGGAGGCGGCACGAACCGGACGGTTCTTCCACGCGATGACGTATTTCATCACCTCGGGCTGTAAGCCTGCCTGATCCAACGGCCCATCGACCAACCAGGGCACTCCACTGGGCTGCACCTTACGACTCGCCCGTTCAGTCAGGAGTCTTGCGCGATCAACTCCAGTAACTCCGCGCCGTACTTTTCGACGCGGGCGGGGCCGAAGCCGGGGACGTTGCCGAGGGCGGCGAGGGTGCGGGGGCGGGCGATGGCGAGGTTGCGCAACTGGCTGTTGTGAGCGATGACGTAGGGGGGAACGGCGTCGGCGCTGGCGCGTTCGCGGCGCCAGGTGTGGAGGGCGTCGAGGAGTTCGTGGTCCTCGGGGTCGAGGTCGGCGTCGTCGTCAAATGACGGAGTCGATTCGCGCACGGCGCGGGCTGGGCGGGCGGCGGCGGCGTCCTCGTAGGCGGCGAGGTCGTCGATGGCGGCGGAGTCGCCGCGCTCGGTCAGGGTGATGATCTTGTATTCGTGGTCGAGGTCGCGGTAGAGGAGGCCGTCGGCGATGAGGCGGTCGATCAGGCGCTCGATCTGCGACTTTTTGAAGCCCGCGAGTGCGCCGAAGGAGGGAGCGCGGGTAGCGCTGCCACGGCTTTCGACCGAGCCAAGCAATAGCTTGGTCAGGCCAGGTTTTCCCATTTGGTAGGGTAACGTGCGGACACCATTGAGAACGGCCATCGCGTCCTGAGCAGTGATGCGAGTACGAGTGGTGGCGGCCGAAGTGGCTGCATCCGCGCGCTTGGCGACGGAGCCGGTGCAGACATCGCAGACCTCGCCACACGGGTCGAGGCGTTCGCCGAGGTGGGCGGCAAGGACGGCGTGGCGGCAGCGGTTGCCGGCCGCGTAGTCCATCACCTGCTTAATGCGGCGGCGGGCGTCGGCGCGGGCGCGCTCGATGAGCTGGGTCAGCGTCGTCCCGGCGTCGCCCTGCACCGGAAGGAGTTCCAGACAGGTCGCGCGCGGGCCGTCGCGCACCAGCAGGTCGTCGCGGTCGCTGAGGAGCAGATCGAGCTCGCGCGGCGTGAGACCGGTCGCCTCGCACGCCTCCGCCGTCCGGATCGACGCGCCGCCCTGCCGCCGCTCCGGGCCAAGCCACGCCTCGAAGCGCGCCCACGCCTCCGGGTTGCTCGTAACCGTGTCGGCGGAGGCGGTCCAGCGGAGGGTGAGGCCGATCGGGGCATCCGGGTGGCGGCGGATGAGTGCCGCTTGTTCGAGGAGGCCGAGGGCGACGCGCGGGTCGATGGCCTCTTCCTCGTCGTCGTCGAACGAGTAGGGCAGCAGGGTGCCCGGATCGAAGATGGCCCAGCGGCCGGTGGCGGCGCGTTTAATGCCGGCGTAGACGCGGCGCAAGGTGTCGAGGTCGAGCTCGTCGCGGCGGGCGTTGCGGGTCAGGCTCGCCTGGTCGGAGGGGGCGACAAGGAGGGCGCATTTGGCGGGCATGCTGTCGCGGCCGGCGCGACCCGACTCCTGGGCGTAGGCTTCGAGCGACGACGGCGGGCTGAGGTGGACGATGAAGCGGACGTCCGCCTTGTCGACTCCCATGCCGAAGGCGACGGTCGCCGCCATGACGCGCGCGCGCCCGCGCATGAACAACTCCTGGTTGCGGGCGCGCACCTCCGAGTCGAGACCGGCGTGGTAGGGGAGGGCCCAGACGCCCCGGTCGCGCAGGAGGTTGGCGAGCGCCTCGGCGTCCTTGCGCGACGAGACATAAATGATGCCCGCGCCCTGCTCCTGACGGGCGATCTCGATCGCCTTGGCGACCTTCTCTTCCCGGTTCGGCAGGCGGTGGACCTCATAGAAGAGGTTCGAGCGGAAGACACTGACGCGGATGACGTCGAGCTCGCGCCCGAACCCGGCCGCGATCTGGCGGACCATGGCCGGGGTGGCGGTGGCGGTGATGGCGAGAACCGGCGGGTCGCCCATCTCCGGCAAGGCGCGCGGGATCGTCAGGTAGTCCGGCCGGAAGTCGTGCCCCCACATCGAGACGCAGTGCGCCTCGTCGACGACGACGAGCGCGACCCCGGCCTGCCGCAGCGCCTTCAGGAAGGCGTTGTGGCGCAACCGCTCCGGCGCGGCGTAGATCAACTTCAGTGAACCGGACGCCAGCCGGTCGAGCGCCTCCCGCATCTCGTCGCGGGAGAGGGTGCTGTTGATCAGCGCCGTCCGCTCCTGCACCGCCGCCGGCAACCCCTCGACCTGGTCCTTCATCAAGGCGATGAGGGGGGAGAGGACGAGGGTGACGCCGGGGAGCAGCATTGACGGCAACTGGAAGGTCAGCGACTTCCCGGCCCCGGTCGGCATGATCGCCAGCGTGTCCCGCCGCGCCATCACCCGACTGATCACCGACGCCTGCCCGGGCCGCAACGCCGGGTGCCCAAAATCCCGCCGCAGCGCCTCCAATACCTCAGGGC
>JBOGUE010000245.1:0-13171 GCA_050695955.1 Thermomicrobiales bacterium
GTATCGATCCGTATCGATCCAGCCCTTGCCGTCGATGTGAATAAACCCGATGCGCATCAGGCGGGCAGCCATCTCCGGCGGCACGTTCGACCCGCCCGAAATCGCCTCGGCAAAGAAATCGATCAGGTCATTTCGTTCGGTCATCTCCTGACCCTCGGTCGTCGTGGCCCGCGGATCACCCATCTTGACCACATCGACCTTGCCCAACTCTTCACCGGCCGAGTCGAAAACCTTCATGCCTTTTCGAACCCGCTCGATCGGGCCCTTATCCGTTGGCGGAAAGGCATCAGTGGTTCGTGCGACATCCTGCTCCATTGCAGCGCCTCCTTTTTTGTGTCCCGCGTGAACGCTCGCAACGCGAGCATACGAACGATGTCGCACATGGCGGGCCACGAACGCGGAGTCATGCTGCGATCACCAGGACCGCGCCTGCCGAGCGCCTCCTTCATGCCGAGCTGCCGCAAGGAATCGTCCCGTCCGCATGATGATGGCGAGATTCCTCGTGGACTCCGGACTCCGGACTCCGGACTCCGAACCTCGGAATGACGGGGAGGGGGCTATCGTGACAAGATCGCCTGCGCCGACAGCTTTGGCGGCAGGGGAAAGGACTGCTTGCTGTGACTCAGCCCGCACGCCACGAGCATCTCAGCGGTCCGCAGCGCCACCTGCAAGGGGTTCACCACCGGCACTCCGACGATCTCTTGCAACTCGGCCGCCCGGAAAGATAGCGTTCCGCAGCCGAGGACCAAGATATCCGCCCGGTCCTCCTCGATGGAGCAGCGGCTGACTTCCACCAGACGCCGAAAGGTCGTGTCGGGATCGCCGTTCAGTTCCAGCACCGGCACGCCAATCTGGCGGACTGAGGCCAGCTTGCTCGCCACGCCGGTCAGGAGCGCCAGATTCTCCAGCGGCCGCACGACGTTTTCCAGCACGGTCACAATGCCAAAACGATGCCCCAGATTCGCCGCGACGAGCATGGATGTCGCGCCCGGCCCGACCACCGGGATCTTCACCAGCTCGCGTACGCCGTCGAGTCCCGGATCGCCGAAGCAGCCCGGCACGATCGTGTCGAAGCCCTCCTGCTCCAGCTCAACCGCTAATTCCATCAGCGGCGGCACGTGCAGGTACTCCTCCCACATCGACTCAATGCTCGCCGGACCGCCCACGGGTCGCCGGGCCTCGATCACCACCCCGTCCGAGACGAAGGCTTGCAATAGCGGTTGTCGTTCCGCCGGTCCGACATAACAGATGCGCATCGCTATTCCTCCAGAGCCTGCTCAACGAGTTCCCGTGCCTGTTCCAGCGTCCAGACGAGCCGATTCTGCCCCCGCGTGAGGTGGACCACGATCGTTTCGCGTTGACCAACGTCGTTGCCTGCCGCCGGCATGGAAAGCGACGGCGCGAGATCGGGCAGCGGCGGCGCCTCCATCGCCGGATCGTGATGGAACGGCGTGGTTCGGCTGTAGTTGACTGGCACTAGTAGACGCGCCAACTGTCGCTGGACGCGGTTGAACCGGCGGGTTGTGGCGGAGTTCGGTGTCGAGTCCAAAGGCGCTTCCGCGTAGAAACGGTCCAGCCGGTCGTCAAGATCATCGACGGCCTGCAAGGAAGATGACAGGTCGAAGGCATCGCCGGCTGCATCCTGATAGCGATGCAGGGTCGTGCGGAATTCCGCCATTGTCTGCCGCCAGTCGAACGGGAGGAGCGGCGCATTCAGCACCCGGAGCAAGGAGGCCGCGTAGACTCGCATGTCCCGCAAGAGGTTCTCCGGGTCGGCGATCTCGAGCGTGTCGTCCTCCGTATGCCATTGAATATTTGCGCCGCATCCGCCGACCGGGTAGTACCCCTTCTCCTCCCGCGCCTCGGGGGACATCGTCGAGCTCAACATGTAGAACGAGCTAATGCCAATGCCGTTGAACGAGTAGTCACCGGCGCGGGGTGGCCGCTCGGTCCGCGGAGTGATCCCGGTCGTCTCCCGGATCGCCATGTGCACGAACGGCTCGGTCTCGCTCATCGCGGTCAGCTCGTTGAACGTCTCCGCCCACCGGCATCCCGGCGAATCGCAATTGACCTGCGCCACGCAGCCTCGGGCCAGCTCGATGCCGAACGCGTCGGCGTACCATGTTGACCCCGCGTAGCGACCATGGCTGTGCCCGCTCCACCACGCGATCCGCAGCGACCGCGCCAGTTTGTCGCGGTGCTGCCAGAAAACGCGCGCCAGCTCCAGCATCGTCGCGTCACCCGTCGCGTTGTCGCCCACCCCGACGTGCCATGAGTCGAGGTGACCGTGTAGCAGCGCGAACTCATCGGGCACGCTTGCGCCTGGGATCTCAGCGACGAGCACCGGTATTGGCCGCCACCCGGTATCGACCCGCGTCGAAAAAGCGACGCGGCAACCGCCCTTCCGAGCGCGGGCAATCAATTCCTCGCCGTCTGGTTTGTTGACGCCGATCACCGGGATCGTCGGCTGCCGACCAGCCGCGTCCAGATCGGGCGTGCCCCAAATCGTCGTCACGATGCTCTCGTGGATCGCCTGACCGGGGTTGACGAAGACGCCCGCCAAGGCGCCGGCGGCCATCACATCGAGCACTCGCCCCGGCGCCGCCATCCCGTCCGCGATCACGACCTTGCCCGCGACGTCCAACCCGGTGAAGTCGAGCCCGTAGGACCAGTCGTCGGCGACATCTTCCCGCTCTTTGGGCGGCGCGTAGATCAGCTCGCCGGTGATCTCCTGCCCATTGGTCGAGACCGACATCGACGTCGTCTTGGCTCGAAACGGCTTCCCGCCCGGTTCGTCAAGGCGCAGCGTTGCCTCCAGCGGAATCGAGATGAAACAGGTCGGCTCATACAACCGATACGGCACGCCCCACTCGTCGAGCTGAGCGATCATATAGGCGACCGCCGACCGCTCCTCCACCGACCCCGAGAGCCGCACCAGCGACGCAAACCGCTCCACTGTCGCCCACGGCGCATTGAGCGAGATATCGCCGAGCACCTCCGCTTCCGACGCCGCATCCGACCAATTCGTGATCCGCGTCTGCACGTCAACCAACGAGATCCCTCCCCTTCTCGGTCCGCCCCTACGACACGTTCGTCAACTGAACCGCGCCAACATCTTGCGTTATGTCCATCTCGGTCGCGAATGGCGCGGAAAGAAATCGCGCCTTCGCTAGCACTGCCATCGCCTCATCTCCCCACACCCGCCGCGGCAGCCCGCGATCATCCAACATGATCGGGATCAAATCGCACCGAATGCCGTCACCGATCGTCAGCCGCGCGATCACCGACTCCGGCTCCATGAATGAGTAGTCGCCGGGGCTCTCGAAGAGAAAATTCCCCAAGGAATAGAAGATCGGCTTGCCCCGATACACCTCGATTGGATGAAGTTGGTGGGCGTGGTGCCCGCAGATCGCGTCCGCACCCGCGTCGATCAACGCATGCGCCAGCGGCTGCTGATACTCGCAAATCAGTCCTTGATAGGGCGAGAGCCAGAACGACGGTACACCCCAATGCATCCCAACAAGCACGATGTCGGCGCCGCGCTCACGGCACGCCGCGATCGCCCGGCAAACTCGATCCTGGTCCTCGGCCACGGCCCAACTGTGGACCCACGGCATGGTGCCCGGTTGTTCCGACAGCAGATTGGGATCGACCTCGAAAGAAAAACGGACTCGCAGCGGCGCAATTCCGGCCTTTTCAGGACCGGCTTCAGACTCCACCGGCAGCGTACAGGCCACGCTGAGCAGTGCAACGCGCGGTCCCCCGGCATCGAGCCATGCCGGCGACATCGCCGCATCGAGGTCAGTTCCGGCACCGCAGCGGGCAATGCCCACGCGGTCGCACGCCGCCAGCGTGTCCAACATCGCCTCGGGGCCGAAGTCCATGAGATGGTTATTTGCGAGCGTCACCGCGTCGAATCCCAGTGCGGCGACGTCGTCGCTCACCGCTGGATCGGCGCGCAGATTGACCGTCTTCGGCACCCGGTAGCCGCGCCGTGACAACGGAATCTCGAGATTGCCGATGGCGATATGGGCTTCGTCAAGTTCCCGGCACACCACGTCAAGGCCCGGTTCGCCGGCTGACTCGCGCACCAATCCCGGCGTTCGGATCATGACGTCGCCGACGAGGCATATCGAGCAGGCGCCCACGACTCACTCCTCGAGGGCGCCGCCGGTCTCGACCAGCTCTCGAGCGCGCCGCAGCGCCCACCGCAGCCGGTTCACGCCGCGTTGCAGGCTGATGCGCGCCGCGTGGTCCTCGTGTGAGCCCACCTCGGCGGCGGCCAACTGGCTCACCAATGCCAGATCCGGCAACGGTGAGACGTTCTGTGCCGGATCCTGCCAGAACCGGCCCTGCCGGGCGTAGTTGACCGGCACCAGAATCCGCGCCAACGTGCGTTGGATCGTCGCGGCCCGCCGGGCCGCCGGGTCCACCGCGTCGGCGTCGTCTAGGTCGCGGACTTTGTCATAGAACCGAATGAGCGACGCCTTCAGTGCCGCCAGGTCCGGTTCAATGGACGAGAAGTCGAACCGGTCGCCCGCCTGCTCTTGATAGGTGTCCAACGTGGAGCGGAAGGAATCGAGCGTGGCGCGGAAGTCGAAGGGTGGCACCGCCGCGTTCGCCGCCCGCCAAACCGCCGTGGCGTAGAGTTTGACGTCGCGGTGCAGGTTGTCGGCATCGGCGATCTCGAGCGTGTCGTCCTCGGTGTGCCAGGCGATGTTGGCGCCGCAACCGCCGACCGCGTAGTACCCCTTCTCCTCGCGCAGGTCATCCGGCATGGTGCTGCTGAGCATGAAGAAGCCGGTGATGCCCAGGTTATTGAAGGAGTAGTCACCCGCCCGCAGCGGCCGTGCCCAGGTCGCCTCCTCGCCGGTGACGTCCTTGATCACACCGCGTGCCAGCTCACCGGCCTCCTCGCTCCACATCACGTTCGTATAGACCGACGCCCAGCGGCACCCCGGCGAATCGCAATTCACCTGTGCCACGCAGTTCTCGGCGAGGTCGATCCCGAACATATCGGCAAACCAGGTCGATCCGGCATACCGGCCGTGGCTATGCCCGCTCCACCAGGCGATCCGCACGCTGCGCTTGAGATCGCCTTGATGCTGCTGGAAAACCCGCGCTAACTCGAGCAGCGTCGCGTTGCCGACGAGGTTGTCGCCCACGCCGTGGTGCCAGCCGTCGAGATGGCTATGCACCAGCACGAACTCATCGGGTACGGCGCTGCCTCGAATCTCCGCGACGAGAATCGGGATCGGCCGCCACCGCGTGTCGAGGTTGGTGGAAAAGGCGACCCGGCAAGCTCCGACCCGCGCCCGCTCGATGAGCCGTTGCCCTTCGGGCCGGTTGACTGACAGAATCGGAATCGCCGGCTGGCGATCCATCGAGTCAAGGTCGGGCGACCCCCAGATGGTGGTGCAGACACCTTCGTGGATGCGCTCGCCCGGATTGACGAAGACCGAGGCGATCGCCCCCCGCTTGGCGATTTCGGCCACCTTGGCCGGCGTCGGCATTCCCTCGGTGATCGCCACCTTCCCCGTCAGATTGGCCTCGCCCAGGTTGCCGACACTGAAGTAGGACGTCACGTCCCGCGCGTATCCGGAGGGAATATATGCGAGTTCCCCCTCTCGCTCCTCACCACCCGTCGACACCGACATCGCCGAGGTCTTGACCGTCACGTCGAACGGATCATCCCCGCCCACTCGCATCGTCGCGCCAAGCGGCCAACTGACAAAAAGCACAGGGTGATGCACGTCGTAGGACACACCGTACTCATGGAGTTTCTCTGAGAGATATGCAATCGCTTTCGCTTCATCCTCGTTACCGGATAACCGTATCGTCGTACTCAAACGCTCGACCGTGGTCCACGCGGCACCCTTGGACACGGCTGCTCGCAGCAATTCTTCAAGCTCCGCCCGCGTGCTTGTCGCCATACTCATCATTCGCCTCCCCCTCTTGGTCTCGCGGCTCAGAGCCGGCTCTAAGAGAAACGGTCCTGCCGCTGCCCGTCCTTCATGACGAGGCGCGTTTGTTCAATCGCCTCGACTGCCTCCAACGGATTGCCGGCCACGGTAATGAGGTCGGCACGCTTGCCTGGTTCCAACGTGCCAACCTGATCCTCGATCCGGCAACACTCGGCCGCTCGCTTCGTCGCGGCGAGGAGCGCGTCCTTGGCGGACATGCCCCAATCAACCAGGCACGTGATCTCGAACGGCAGCAACCCGTGCATACTGTCAGTGCCAACCGAGAGATTGATGCCCGAGGCGACAATCGCCCGGAATCGTTCCTCCGCCGTTGCCCGCGCTTCCCGCAGCTTGCCCATCACCACCGGGTTGTCGCGGTCTCCCTGCTCGATGCCGGTCGGGTGGAGCAGGATCGCCTGCGTCAGCACGATCCACGCCTCCCGCTCCTTGATCAGTGTCAGATCGTCGTCGGTCGCTAGCAAACCGTGCTCGATCGTTCGGATCCCTTCTTCGACGCCAATTCGGATTCCAGGACCACCGATGGCGTGGGCGGCGACGTACGTCCCGTTCCGCTCCGCCTCTTCTACGCAGGCCCGAATCTCTTCGCGGCTGTAGCTCGCTCTCATGATCCCGCCGCCCCGCGTCGAGCTGACGCCGCCGGTGATGAACATCTTCAAAAAGTCCGCGCCGCCATGGAGGTTCTGCCGCGAACCTTTGCGCACCTCGTCCACACCATCGAAGGCGGAAAGCGCCCGGCCGTGCCCGTTGCTCTGGGTGATCGGCCTCGTCGAGATCAGCAAGCGTGGCCCTGGCACCGTTCCGCGTTCGATCTCCTCCCGGAATGAGACGTCGAGCCACCCTTCCTCGCCCATGATGCGGGCTGTCGTCACGCCTGAGTCGAGCATCCGTCGCAGGTTGCCAACCCCGCGCATCGTCTGCCGCTCGATCGGTTGCATGAGTTGCCCGATCTGGTTTCCTAATCCCGGCATGATCGAGATGTGCGTATGCGCGTCGATCAGCCCCGGCATTAGGAACTCATCCGGCCGGTCCACGACGTCGGCGTCGGACGGCACTGGCGTCTCACCGGACCGCCCTACCGCCGCGATGCGCTCGCCATCGACGAGCACGACGCCATTCGCAATCGGATCGGCACCCGTGCCGTTCCAAACCCAGCCCGCGCGAATCGCAATGACCAACGTGATCCTCCTAGTTTGGGGCCGCGCCCCCGTGCAGCCAGCACCGCACCAGCGCGCCATCCACGTCCACCGGCGGCGGCATCGCTTCGGAGCAGACCGCCATCGCATGCGGGCAGCGCGGGTGGAACGGGCAGCCGCCCGGTAGATCGATCGCGCTCGGGATTCCTCCCTTGATCGGAATCACCTTCTCCGGTCGCCCTGGCTCCGGCACCGGGATCGTCGCAATCAACGCCTGCGTGTACGGGTGTTGCGGATTTCCGATCACCCGCGGCGTCGGCCCCATTTCCACAATTCGGCCGAGATACATAATCGCGGTCGAGTCGCAGAGGTACTGGATCAGCGACAGATCGTGCGAGATGTAGATGACCGTCAGGTTCCGGCGCGCGCTCAACTCCTTCATCGTGTTGAGAATGCCGGCCCGCACCGAGACGTCGAGCATCGACACCGGCTCGTCCGCGACAAGGAAGTCCGGCTCCAGCACTAACGCCCGCGCCAACACCACCCGTTGCAATTGTCCACCGGACAACTGGTGCGGGTATTTGTGGAAGAACGACTCGGCCGGGCGCAAGTGAACGTCGTGCATCGCCTGCTGTACGCGCTCCATCCGCTCTGCCGCGTCCCCCAGCCCGTGGATGATCAGCGGCTCAGAGACGGCCCGCAGAATCGTAAATCTGGGGCTGAACGACTCGTACGGATTCTGGAACATGAGCTGCGCCCGCCGCCGGAACGCCTTTAGCTCACCGCCCTTGAGCGACGCCAGTTCCTGCCCATCGATCCGAATCGACCCGCTCGTCGGCTCAAACAACTTCAGGAGTAGCTTCGCCGTCGTGCTCTTGCCGCAGCCGCTCTCGCCGGCAACCCCAAGGATCTCGCCTCGTTGCACGTCGAACGACACGCCGTTGACGGCCCGCACGTCGCCCTTGCCACCCGACAACCCTGCCAGCACCCCCCGCCCCATCGGAAAGTGTTTCACCAAATCCCGCACTTCGATCAGCGGCCGCGCATCCGTTCCCCCTCTCTCGCGCACGGGAGAGGGGGTCAGGGGGTGAGGGCTGCCTAAAACTGAAGGCTGACGGCTCGCCATCACGCTACTCCCATCTGCCACGTCGCCGCGTCTGTCGCCAACGTGCGCAGGAGATCGACCTCCTGCCAGCGATGACAGGCCGCGAGGTGCTTTGGCGCGACCTCGATCAGCGGCGGTTCTTCGTGGAAGCAGCGCTCGATGGCAAAGGGGCACCGCGTGTTGAACCGGCACCCTCGCGGCGGATCGACCAGATCCGGTGGATACCCTTCGATCGAAATCAGTGATTGCTCGGGCTTGGTCAGGTTCGGATAAGCGTTCTGCAAACCGAGCGCATAGGGATGGAACGGCTCATGAAAAAAGCTATCCACCGTCGCCCATTCCATGATCTTTCCCGCATACATCACCGCGACCTCGTCGCACGTCTCGGCGACGACGGAGATGTCATGGGTGATCATGATTGCCGAGAGTTCCAAGCGCTCCTGCAACTCGCGAAAGGTCCGCAAGACCTGATGCTGCACGATGACGTCGAGCGCCGTCACGGGTTCGTCCGCCACGACAAGGTCCGGGTTGAGTGCCAGCGCCATCGCGATCACCGCGCGCTGTCGCATCCCGCCCGAGAATTCGTGCGGGTAGTTATCCAGACGGTCCGACGACAGGCCCACCAGGCCGAAGAGTTCATCTGCCCGTTCGCGCGCTTCCCCGCCTGACATCCCGCCCCGCAGCGTCAGCACCTCGACGAGCTGCTTGCCAACGCGGTAGACCGGATCCAACGAGTCCATCGACGACTGTGGCACCATGCTGATCTCGCGCCAGCGTACCCGGCGCATCTCGTCGTCGTTCAGGCTCGCCAGATCCCGCCCTTTGAAGCCGATCTCCCCACCGGCGATCTTCCCGTTGCGCGGTAAGACTCGCAGCAGCGCCCGCCCGGTCGTCGTCTTCCCGCAGCCGCTCTCGCCGATCAGCCCGAGATGCCGCCCCTTCTCCACCGAAAAGGAGACGCCGTCGACCGCTCGCATCGTGCCGCGCCGGGTGTAGTAGTGGATGACCAGGTTTTGGACGTCTAGTAAGGGCATTCGTCTCCCGCCGCCGCGTTGTTTCGCGGGGTTTGAAACCCCGCGCTCAACATACAAAACCCCGCCGGAGTTACGGAAATAAGCGCCCAAACCACAGTCCCGGCGGGACTTCGTCGTGCGTAGGCGGGCATTTATCCCCGGTCTCTCTCGTCGTGCGAATCCCTTGCCGCCTCAACGCTCCCGTAACCGCGGGAACAGCAACTCTTCGTAACCCCGGCCAATGAAGAACCCGGCCATCACGACGAGCATGATGCAGACGCCCGGCGGCACAAACCAGTAGTACGCCCCGCGCGCCAATGCCTGGCTGACGTAGGCGTCCTGCAACATGAAGCCCCAGCTCACCACCGTCGGGTCGCCAAAGCCGAGAAAGCTGACCGACGCCTCAGTCAAAATCGCCCATCCGATTGCCAGCGTGCCGTAGAGGAACGAAAGGGAAAGGATGTTCGGCGCGATGTAGAGGAAGATGGTTCGCCAGGCACTCGCCCCGGAAATCTGCGCTGCCTGCACGAACGCCCGCTCCCGCACCGTGAGCACCTGACTGCGGATCACCCGCGCCGTATCCCGCCAGAGCAGCAGCGCCATCGCCAGGACGATGTTCCAGATGCTCGGGTCGAGAAACGCGACGAGCACGATCACGAATGGCAGGAATGGAATGCCGAACGCGATGTCGGTCAGGCGCATTAACGCCCCATCCACCCAGCCGCCGAAATACCCGGCGATGAGCCCGACGATGGTCCCGATGAATGCCACGAAGAACGCCGCCGAGAAACCAACAAGCAAGGCAGGTCGCGTCCCGTAGATCAGTTGCGAAAAGATGTCACGACCGATGTTCGTCGTCCCGAGCCAAAACTCGCCCGACGGACCTTTGTTCGTCAGCCAGACCCCGTCCTGCTCCATCACCGCCTGCGGGTCGTGCGGCGCCAGCAGCGGCGCTAAAATCGCGACGAAGATCATCACGCCATAGATGATCACTCCGGCCAACGCGAACCGGTCGCGCTTGAGGATGTCGACAGTCGGCCCCAGCAACTCAGCCAATCGGGATGGCTTCGACGGCACGGCCGGTTGGACGATCAGCTCTGATCCGCTGGCGACGTTTGCCATTAGCCAACCTCCCGCCGCGACGACGAGACGCGCGGATCGAGCGCGCCATACAGCACGTCGGACAAGAAGTTCATCGTGACGATGACGACCGCGATGAGCAGGAACGCTCCCTGGGCCAGCGGGTAGTCGTGCGCCGACACCGCCCGCACGAGCATCCGGCCGATCCCAGGCCAGCTAAAGACCGTCTCGATCACGACGTTGCCGCCGACCGCGTACCCAATGCCGAGCGTCAACGCCGTCACAATTGGCAAAAGCGCGTTCCGTGCCGCGTGGGCGAGCATGATCCGCGACTCGGAGAGCCCTTTCATGCGCGCCATCACCACGTAATCCTCGTCGAGCACCTCGAGCATGTTGCTACGCATCAGCAACAGCGGCAAACCTTGGAGGTAGAGCGCCAGCGTCGCCGCCGGCAGGATGAGGTGTTTCCAAAAGTCGCCCGAGGCGATCTGTTGAAAGATCGAATCGTAGATCGTACCCGGGCTGCTTACGCCAGAGGACGGAAACCAACCGAGCTTGAACGAGAAAAAAGAGAGTAAGAGCATGCCGACGAAAAACTCGGGCGCCGCCCGCGTCATCAGGGCGAAGACGATCCCCGCTCCTTCCGTCCGCGTGCCGCGCCGCCAGGCCAGAAAGGCCCCGGCAATCACCCCGAAGATATAGGCGAACAAGAGCGAGGTCGCCGTCAACAAGAGCGTATTCGGGAAGACGTCCATCAGCAGCTCGAAGACCGGCTCCTGCTGAAAGAAAGAGTTCCCGAGGTCGCCGGTCACGACGTTGCGCAGGTAGTAGAGGTACTGCACCGCCAGCGGCTCATCAAGTCCAAAACGCCGCCGGACCGCCTGTTCTTGCTCTTCGGTAAAGGTCGGGTCGATAAATGCGGCAAGCGGGTTTCCCGGCATCAGCCGGAAGATCAAGAACAGGATCGTCACGATGACCCAGAGCACCAGGATCATCTGCGCCAAGCGGCTCAAGATGTAGATCAGTCGCGCCCTGAGCATCCGGTGCTGCCCTCACCCCCCTGCCCCCTCTCCCTCCGATACGCGGAGGGAGAGGGGGAGACGGACGCCCCAGCCACCGGCGCCCGCCATTCGACCCCCACCTCCGGCGGTTCGCGCACCGCCCCTATCGATTCCTTCCCCTCCACCGATCGAGGTTCCGTTGTGCGCTCAACACTGATGACAGACTGGGCACTCGGTACTGTGCACGCGGTACCCGTCTACGACTCGCCAGTCGACAACGTCTCCGTCTGCCCCTCCGGGTACTGAAGGAACCCGTCATCGTCCCAGGTGTACCCCGCCTCTTCGAGGATCGCTCGCGCTCCCTCAATGTCCGAATCGGCGTAGGCGGTGAGGTCTGGGGCGTGCCAGAACTCGAGCGCCTTCGAAACGTGCGAGTCGGCGATCGTGGCGAAGGTCTTGTAGATGTTCTGCTGGATCTGGTTCTTGCCGATGGCCGCCGCCATCGCCCGTCGGAAGGCCGGGTCGCCGAGCGGCGGTCGCCGCTCGTTCGGCGCTATGAAGCGGAAGCCGACCACGATCGTCGACACCATCGCCAGCGAATCGCTCGAATCGACGGTTTGCTTCAGCAACTCCGGATCGCCAGTATAGTCGGAGAGGAAGTTGATCTCCCCGCTCTGCAATGCGCCCAGCGCGGCCGAGACGTTCGGCATGTCGCGCAGGATCCAGCGGCTCATCTTCGGCGCTTCGAAGTGGTCCGGGTTCGCCTCCAGCACGATCTCCTGCGACCGCGCCCAGTTGACGAACTTGAACGGGCCGGAGCCGATCGGCGTCTCTTCCTGAATACTCTCAGCGTTCTCGTCGTCCTTGGTTGCCAAGTCGGCCAAGATTGGCTCCCAGACGTGCTTCGGAATCAGGTTGAGCTTCGCTAGGCTCGACGTTTCGAATGCCGCGTTCGGCGCGCTCAACTTGAACTCGACCTGGTTCTCGCTCAGCGCCGTCACCGAGGCGATGCCGTTGACGAACGGCTTGTACATCGGTACTTCGTCGCCGGCCGGGGCCTGGAAGCTGAAGATTACGTCGTCGGCGGTGACCGGTTGGCCGTCGTGCCAGGCCATCCCCGTGCGGATGGTGCAGACGACTGTCAGGTCGTCTTTCCACTCGACCGTCTCGGCGACGTACGGCTCAGGTAACCCTTCGGCGTTGATCCGCATCAGGCGGTCCCAGATCAGCTCGGTGATCCAGGAGTCGGTGCCGCCGGAGATGTACAGCGGGTTGATGTACTGCACCACCGCTTGCGTGTTGAGGATCATGTCCTTCTGGTCGCCCAGCGGCGTGGCACGGACGAAGGACCAATAGTTCTTGATCCCGATCCCCTTGGCATCAGTAATCGTCGCCTCGTCCCACACACCCTTGTTGTAGGCGTAGTTGGCGTGGGGATAGACCGTGAAGAGGAACGGCTGGTCGTTGGCGATGATTTCTTGGAGCTGGTAGACCAGTTCCTTTCGCGCCTCGCGGTCCATTTCGACGCGCTGTCCCTCGGCTAGCGCATCGTAATCAGGGTTGATGTAACCGACGAAGTTGTAGCCGTCCTCGGCCGTAGACGTGTGGAAGAGGTTGTAGATGAACTCGTCCGGATCGAGTCGTTCCGGCCGGCCCACCATCTGCCAGGCCGTCATGTCCCAATTCTCGCGGTTGAACCAGACGATGTCGCTCATCTGCTCCCACGGCACGACCTGAATGTCGATCTCGAGCCCGAGCTCCGCCAGACGCGCCGCCGCGAGCTGCGTCGACTCGAACTCTTCCGGCACGTTCGCCTGCGGCTGCGTCAGCAGTTGCAGTTTGCGAACCCGCCGCT
>JBOGUE010000246.1:0-4415 GCA_050695955.1 Thermomicrobiales bacterium
GCGGTGGGCCGCCCGGTCCGCCCGGCGGCGTTCCGCCGGGTCGGCCGCCGGCGCCGCCTTCCATGCCCCCTTCCGCCGCAACCGCGGTGGGGTCGACGCCCACGATGATCGCGCCGACGAAGCCCTCGTCAACGGAGCCTGTCAAATCGAGCAGAAAGCCTGGCTCGTCGCCGTGCTCGCCGAAGATGTTGTCCTCGTCGTTGCCGATCTTACCCTCCACCGACGAACGATCGTAGGCTTCAGTGGCGAAGATCTCCTCGCTGATCGCGTCGTCGAAGAAGAGCTGGCCGGTGTGGGAGGTGTGGCCGCCCTGGTAGGTCTGGCCCCCCTCCGGGGTCGCGACGGCGTCGGCGTCGCTCGCGGCGTCGCCGGCCGCGCCCTCGACGTGGACCTTCATGTGGATGTGGACGGTCCGGCTCGTGTACCAGCCTGGGTAAATCGTCGTAAACTCGACCGTGCCGTCGGCGTCGGTGAGCTGGATGCCGCGCAGGAAGGCGGTGGCCGCGTTCTCGTCGCCGGTGGTGGCCCCGCCGCCACCTGGGTTCTCGCCCACGATGCCGGAGTAGTAGCCCTGGGCGTCGCAGTGCCAGACCTCGACCGCGGCGTCGGCCAACGGCGTGCAATTCGTGATGTCCTGGACGGCGATGCGCAGCCCGAGCGGGACGCCCGGCTTCCCTTCGGTGATATCGCGGCGGACCAGTTGGCCGTCGAGGTAGTAGGGTCCCTCGGTCAGCCCCGGCGTGAGCACGCACTCCGTCGGCGTGGCCTTCAGCGCACTGGGAGTGGCGTCCTGGGCGCGGACGATCGCCGTCCGTAGCCCCGTGCCGCCGACGGCGAGCGCGGCGGCGCCCGCCCCCGCCTTGATCACGTCACGTCGTGTTGAGGTTCCCGGCCCCTGGCCATCCTTAACGATCCCGTCGAATTCGCTCGGCCGATTGGTCATCGTCTCAGCTCCTTCCGGTACGAATGTCACTCGAGGAGTCGGTGTCCCGCGCTTCTCGGTGCCGAGGATCGCCACGGCCTGCTGCTCGGCGAGCTGGACGGACAACGCGGCGTAGTCGGTGCCCTCCGGGGCGATGGTCGGCTCCGAACCTGGGAAGACCGGCGCCATTATCACCTGATCGCCCAGGACGAAGTAGGTGATGACCAGGTGGTGGCCGTCGAGTTGCCAGCCCCAGGACTCGGTCTCCGAGGGTTCGCCCATGATGGTGAACCAGTAGAGATCCTCGTCGAACTCCTCGAAGTTGTCCATGAGCTCGCCCTCGGTGTGGTTGAGCTTGATGATGCCGTCCGCGGTCTCCAGCCCCTTGGCGCTGAGCGAGGCCTCCAGGAGACCCATCGCCGCCTCGCGTTGGGCCTCGTTCATCTCGCGCAGGCTGGCGCCCTGGCGCGAACCGGCATGAACGTTCGTCCACCGCCGCCACTCGTCGTCGTCGACCGCGAAGAGGGTCGCCGTCCGTTGCTCCGCGGTGAGGGCGGCGAGGAAGGCGCTGGCGGCCCCGTCATTCAGATTCCCGCGCCTCAGAAGACCGGCTCCGGCACCTCCACCGGCTCTTGGTTGGCCCGATCGCCGTCCGGGCGGCCACCGAAATCGCCGCCTCGACTACCCCGACCGCGACGGCCGGCGGCCCTCCCGGACCCGAACCCGCCCACGCCCTCGGACGAGACCAGCATCGCGCCGACGGTCGCCAGCGCGCCCGCCGCCTTGGCCGTCCGCGATGCCTGAGCGTACGTCCCAGCACCGTACAGGTCGTAGGCTGCCTGGTAGAGCTGCTGCGCGAAGGCAATCGCGGCACTCGCGTCCGGGTCGGTCGCGTCCGCGGCCTCCTCGCCCGCGTCTACGATCATCTCGTAGCTGTCAGCCAGCACCCGGCTCGCGGCCGCCTCCTGAGACGGCAGACCGTAGGCGGCGAACTGCGCCTCGATCAGGTCGCCGGCCGCCTTCGCGATGCTCGTAGCGGCCCGCGCCGATCGCCGCGCCTCCCCTTCTGCCGTTGCCGCCTCGACCCGACTCCGCGGTGCGGTTGCCTGGGCTAGAAGCTGATCGACGACCGCGAGATCGGCCGTCGTCCCAACCGCGTCCCGGTCCGCCTGCACCAGCGCGATCGCCTCGTCCACCGCGGCCAATAGATCGGCCGAGTCGCCGGTGGTCGTCTCGTCCGTCGCGCCGTCCACCTCCGGCGTGTCGGTGTCGTCCGTCGCGTCTCCGACCTCCGGCGTGGCGTCCTGGGCGAACGCCAGCCGGGAACCCACAAGCGCGCTTGCCCCCGCGCCGGCGATCCCGGCGAGCATCCATCGCCGGCTGAATCCCACCCGATCCCGCGTCGCGGTATCCTCATCCATGTGCATAGCAGAAACTCCTTGGCGTCCGCCGCGTGTAGGCCGACCCGTCGATTGGTTTGGCAATGAGCGCCGGCCACGGTCGACCGGAACCACTGCCGCCACCATAGCCAGCCGGGGATATGGTCCGCGTATGCTCGTCGCCCCGATCTCAGTTCGCGCCCACCATACGCCCGCCATATGCGCCCGCGCCGATACTTCAATCGCGAGCGACGCGGGAGCGGAGGTTTCACATGCGTGTCTTGGTGGTTGAGGATGAGTCGGCACTAGCCGACGTCGTGGCGCGTGGACTGCGCCAGGCCGGATTCGCGGTCGACGTGGCGTTCGACGGCGAGGAGGCGCTCGATAAGGCCGCGGCGACCCCCTACGAGGTCGTCGTCCTCGACCGCCAGCTGCCGGGCATCCACGGCGATCAGGTCTGCCGCGAGCTGATCGCCTCGACCCCGCCCCCACGGATCCTGATGCTCACCGCCGCCGGCGACGTCGAAGCCCGCGTTGCGGGGTTGGCGATCGGCGCCGACGACTATCTGCCCAAGCCATTCGTCATGGCCGAGCTCGTGGCGCGGGTGCGCGCGCTCGGTCGCCGTCCCAGTGCCGCTACGCCGCCGATCCTCGCCGCCGGCGACCTCGTCGTCGACACCGCGCGCTGGGAGGCGACCCGCGGCGGTCGCCCCCTGGCTCTGACGCGCAAAGAGTTCGGCGTGCTCGAAGTGATCGTCGCGGCCGCCGGCCGGGTCGTCAGCGCCGAGGAACTGCTGGAGCGGGTCTGGGACGAGGAGGCCGACCCCTTTACCAACGCGGTCCGCATCACCATGATGACGCTGCGCCGCAAGCTCGGCGACCCCCCGCTCATCGAAACCGTCGTCGGCGTTGGATACCGGCTATGCGCCGAGGACTGACCTTCCCGATCCGCCCCACGGTCCGGCTGCGCCTCACGTTGCTCTACGGCGGACTCTTCCTCGTCACGGGCGCGGTCCTCCTGGCGCTGACCTACGTCTTGCTCGAACGCGCTCTGACGCCTCCCCCGCGACCGGGTCCGGGCGACCAGGGCAAACCGCCTCCCGCCGAGACGTCGCCGGGCGACCGAGGAGGACCAGGACTCACCTTCGAGGCGACGCCCGAGAATGCCGCGAACGGCGAGCGGACCGTCGAGGAGCAGATCGACGCGGCGCGCCGCGAGGAGCGGGACACCGCGTTGCGGGAAGTGCAGTTCCAGGCGGGTCTGGCCCTCCTCCTCACCAGCATCGGCGCGCTCGCCCTCGGCTGGGTCGTCGCCGGTCGCGTCCTGCGTCCCGTGCGCGACATCACGGCGCACGCGCGCCACGCCTCCGAGGCAACGCTGGGCGAACGCATCGGCCTGCGCGGTCCACCGGACGAGCTGAAAGAGCTAGCCGACACGATCGACGGCATGCTCGCGCGCCTGCAGGCGGCGTTCGACGCCCAGCGACGCTTCGCCGCCCAAGCCTCGCACGAATTGCGCACCCCCCTGGCGATCATCCGGGCCGAGGCCGACGTCGCGCTCGCCGCCCCCGACGTCACCGACCGGGAGCAACGGCTGGCCGCGGCGGTGCAAGCGGCGGCGGACCGCAGCGAGCGGTTGGTAGACGGTCTGCTGGCGCTGGCCCGCAGCGAAAGCACGCTGCGCGACGACGCCCAAATCGACCTGGCTGAGCTGGTCGGCGACGTCGTCGGCGAGCAGGCGCTCGCGGCCGACGCGGCCGGGGTTGCGATCGATCTCGAACTCGGGTCGGCGGTCGTCTCCGGCGATCGCGCCCTGCTGGGGAGACTGATCAGCAACCTCGTCGAAAACGCGATCCGCTACAACCACCGCGAGGGTTGGGTGCGCGTCACCGTGGGGAGCGACGGCCACGAAGTCGTGCTGCGCGTCGCCAACAGCGGACCGGCGGTCGCGGCCGATCAGGTCGAGGCGCTCTTCGAACCCTTCCGGCGCGGCGTCGCCGATCCGTCGCATCAACCGCGGGGCTTCGGCCTGGGGCTGGCGATCGCCCGCTCCGTCGCCGCCGTTCACGGCGGCGGGGTGAGCGCGACAGCGGTAGCAGGGGGCGGTCTCGATG
>JBOGUE010000247.1:0-12274 GCA_050695955.1 Thermomicrobiales bacterium
GGGCAGACACGGCGGTCTGCCCCTACAACAGTGGATGGTCGGAAGGTTGTACGTTCTGCCCTGAGAGCCTATCAGGACCGGCCCACGCTGACCAGGTTGGCAGATATGACGATCCTTCGTGCCGATGTGGCGATGTTTCTGTCCGCGAACTCATGAAGAACATCTGAGCAATGAGCTAGGTCAGATTGCGAAAGAGCGCCGCGACGTCGATGGCCAATCCATCCAGAACTTCGGATGTGGTGATTCCGGAAGCATGTACCGATGGGAGATAGTGTCCGCTGCGCAGGACGTTGATGGTGAGAGTCTTCGCTTGAGGATCGACTTGCCAGTACTCCTGGACCCCGCTAGCGGAGTACAGGGCTGCCTTGTGGACAAGATCTCTTCGGCGCGACGACGGCGAGAGCACCTCTACTATGAGATCGGGATATCCGTCGATGTAGCTTGGTCCAACGATCGACAACCGTTCCTGCCTAATGAACACAATGTCTGGTTCAACGTAATTGTGTTCGGTCAATTTCACGTCGATTGGCGACGTATAGATGTTTCCTAATCCGCGGTCCGCCACGAATCCCCCGATCCTAAGAATCAGCCCGACGATGATCTCCTGATGGACCGGAACCGGCGCGGGCGACACGACCAACTCCCCACCAATGATCTCGTATCGATTGTTGTCATCAGGTGTGTTCAGCAGGTCTTCGTATGTGAGAGGTCGAGGGACAGCGCTCGCAACCATGGCCACCTCCTTGACGAATGACTCAATGATGCCGTCAAGATGTACCGACGTCAATCGCTGGCGGCTACCGTGGCGGGTTCCGCGGCCGCCACTTCCTGAATGCAATCAGCAAAGACCGGCAGCGCCCGCTCAATCATCTCATCGCTCGCGGTGAGCGAGATGCGGCAGTAGCTGGGGATCTCGGCCAGCGAGCCGGGCAAGACGTAGACGTCGCGTTCAGCCAGGCGATCGGCGAAGGCCATGTCGTCGGGAATCGGCGACTTAGGGAGCAGGTAGAACGTTCCTTCCGGCGAATGGAGTTCGTAGCCGAAGGATCGCAGGGCCGCGACCATCCGATCGCGCTTGCGTTCGTAGTGAGCGATGTCGATCGAGAGTGGTTCGATGTCGGGGAGCGCGTGTTGCAGCAGAGCGTTCGGGAAGGCGTATCCCGAGACGACCTGGGCCATGAGCAGGGCGCCGCGCAACGACTCGCGGTCCGGCATGTCCGGTGGCAGGGCGACGTAGCCGAGGCGCTGGCCGGGGGTGAGGAGCGTCTTGCCGTAGGTATAGATCAAGAAGGAGTAAGGGTAGAAGGCGACCGGGCTAACGAAGCGCCGGCCGTCGAAGACGATGCGACTGTAGGCCTCGTCGGAGAAGAGGTAGATCGGCCTGCCGTTACGATCAGAAGCAGCGGTGAGGATCTCGGCGAGGGCGCGCAACGTCGATTCGGGGTAGATACGCCCGGTCGGGTTGTTCGGCGAGTTGACGATGATGCCGCGAGTGCGCGGGGTCATTGCGGCGGCGATGGCATCGAGGTCGAGGTCGAAGTCGTCACCGCGGACGGCGACCGGCGCCGGTTCCGCGCCGGCGCCGCGGATCAGCGTTTCGTAGAAGAACCAGGGCGGTAGGTTGTAGATCACCTCGTCGCCCGGA
Source organism: Thermomicrobiales bacterium (assembly GCA_050695955.1). Taxonomy (GTDB): domain Bacteria; phylum Chloroflexota; class Chloroflexia; order Thermomicrobiales; family UBA6265; genus JBOGUF01. Next base: position 1,646 of record JBOGUE010000247.1, read on the forward strand.
TCGACGACGGCGCGCATCGATGCGGCCAGGCCGGCGAACGCGCCGTTCGTCATCGAAACGTCGTCAGCGGTGAACTGGATGCCGAGGAATGTGCGCAGCGACTCGGCGACGATCTCCTGGGACGCGGGTTCGCTCAAACGGTAGGCGTACCATGCGTTGTCGTGGGGCGCACTCCAGCGGGCCAGGGCCTCGCCGAAGGCGGGGATCGGCGGCTCGTGTGGATTTCCCACAACGAAGTCGCAGATGCCTGGCTCGCCTTGCTTTTTTGCCCAGCGCGATTGCAGGAAGAAGGTCAAGAGGGGCGAGGTGTCGCTGAGTAAGCGTTGGGTCAGAAGCGATGTTGCGCGTTCGGTCACGGATGCCTCCCCGTGTCGTCCATCGTCACGATGCTGGTGGTTGACCGCGAGCGATTCGTTACGGTGAGCCTACCGTCAGGCCGACCGGCGCGAGGCACCGACCCGTCGTGCATTCCACGGGCGGATACCTCATTGCGTTGCGGTACGACGGAGGAGGCTTAAGTGTTGACCTGGTAGTTGGGCGCTTCCTTGGTGATGACCACGTCGTGCGGGTGGCTCTCGCGGAGGCCGGCGGCGGTGATCTGGACGAACTGGGTGTCGCGCTTGAGGGCACGGACATCCGCGGCGCCGACGTAGCCCATCGCCGAGCGCAATCCGCCGACGAGTTGGTAGACCAGGTTGCTGAGCGGTCCCTTGTAGGCCACTCGACCTTCAATGCCCTCAGGGACGAGCTTCTGGATGTTGCCGATCCCTTCCTGGAAATAGCGGTCCTTTGAGTAGGAGCGGGACTTCATCGCGCCGATCGAGCCCATGCCCCGGTACTCCTTGAACCGTTCGCCCTGGTAGAGCACGATCTCGCCTGGGCTCTCGTCGACGCCGGCCAGCAGGCTGCCGAGCATCACCGCGTCGGCGCCGGCCGCAATGGCCTTGGCAATGTCACCGGAGTACTGGATGCCGCCGTCGGCGATGATAGGGATGCCGTGCCGGGCCGCGGCGTTGGCGCATTCGAAGACCGCGGAGACTTGCGGCACGCCGACCCCGGCGACAACCCGTGTGGTGCAGATCGAGCCCGGCCCGACGCCGATTTTGACGCCGTCCGCTCCTGCCTCGATGAGCGCTTCGGTGGCGGCGGCGGTGGCGATGTTGCCTGCCATGATCGGTACGCTCAGGCGGCGCTTCAGTGTACGGACCATCTCCAGCACCGAGGCCGAGTGGCCGTGGGCCGTGTCGACGACGACCACGTCGACGTTCTTCTCGACCAATGCCTGTGCGCGTTCCTCCGCGTCCGCGCCGACCCCAACCGCCGCGCCGACCCGGAGCCTGCCCTGCGCATCCTTGGTGGCGAAGGGAAACTGGATCTTCTTCTGGATGTCTTTCACAGTGATCAAGCCGGTGAGATAGCCGTTTTCGTCGACGACGGGCAGCTTTTCGACCTTGTGCCGATGAAGGATGGCGCTCGCTTGATCGAGCGTTGTGCCGGTCGGGGTGGTGATCAGGTTTTCGTGGGTCATGAGGTTGGCGACCGGCTGCTCGACATCCTCGACGAAGCGGAGATCGCGGTTCGTCAGGATACCGACCAGCTTGCCGTCGTTCTCGGTGATCGGCACGCCGGAGATGTGGTATCGCTCCATCACCGCCAGCGCCGCGCTGACCGGTGCGTCCGGCGGCAGCGTCACCGGTTCGACGATCATGCCCGACTCGGACCGCTTGACCTTGTCGACCTCGGCGACCTGCTCTTCGATCGAGAGGTTGCGGTGGATCACGCCGAGCCCGCCCTCGCGCGCCAGGCCAATCGCCAAACGGCCTTCGGTCACGGTGTCCATCGCCGACGAGAGCAGCGGAACGGCGAGGTCGATCCCGGCCGCGATCCGGGTCGCGGTGGAGACCTCGTGCGGGAGGACCTGTGAGGCGGACGGGACGAGCAGGACGTCGTCGAAGGTCAAACCAAGACCGGCAAACTTGTCGGACCGGATCGAACCATTGTGGCTGCCGTTCGACCGTGGCTCGATGGTGAGGCTGGGCAGGCCACGGGCCTCACTGCCGAATTGCTCGCGGACATCTCGATCACGGGTGATGCTCATGCGTTCTTGCTCCTCCGTATCGACGTAAAAACACTGCACGTCACGCGTCAGATAACGACCGGTGCGGCGGCGTCCAGGCGCACGATCAGCTCCTGGGCGATGTCGCGGTAGGCGTGCGCCCCGCGCGACTCAGCGTCGTACTCGGCGATTGACTGGCCGAAGCTGGGCGCCTCGGCCAGACGCACCGAACGGGGCACGACCGTTTGAAAGATGCGGTGCGGGAAGTAGCGGCGAACCTCTTCCACGACGTGGGCAGAGAGGCGGGTGCGGGCATCGTACATCGTCATCAGGACGCCGACGATGTCGAGCGGCGGATTCAGTTGGCGCTTGATGAGGTCGACGGTGTTAATCAACTGGCCAACACCTTCCAGGGCGAGAAATTCGCACTGGATCGGGACGACGACGTAGCGGGCCGCGGTCAATGCGTTGACGGTGAGCAGGCCGAGCGACGGCGGGCAGTCGATCAGGACGAAGTCGTAGCCTTCGAGGCGTGATAGCGCGCGCGCCAGTCGTCGCTCGCGCGCCGGCATGCCGACCAACTCAATTTCCGCTCCGGCGAGAGCCGGCGTCGAGGGCGCCAGGTCGAGTCCGGCGCGGTCCGTCGGCATGGCGACCTCCGCGACCGGCAGGCCGTCGACCAGGAGATCGTAGGTGGTCGCATCGAGATCGGCCTTTTCGATGCCCAGCGAGGAGGTCGCGTTGCCCTGCGGGTCGGCGTCGATGAGCAGTGTTCGGTAGCCGAGACTGGCGAGGATCACACCGAGGTTGACGGCGGTGGTGGTCTTGCCGACGCCGCCTTTCTGATTGGCAAAGGCGAGCACGGCGGGGCCGGATGCGAGCCGCGTGCCGGATGTCGCTACGTTGCCCAATGCTTCCCTATCGCGCCTCTGGCGGGATGCCGCGCCGATGCCGAACAAGTGCTCTCCGCGGGGTCGTGGGAGGGTCCACGATTGGGTCATTATGGTAGCACTCGCACCGACCGCCAGACAAGCGCACGGCCGACCCAAAAGTGGCCGGCCACGCTAGATATTGGGGGAGACGGCTTGATGCCCCCGCTATATACGGAGGCAGGGCGCTACGTCCCGCGTACGGCGTTGATGTCAACCCGAAGGCGCTGGACAGCGTCGCGCGCGTGCTGGGCGAAGCCGGCGCCGGATCCCGCATAGATGACGTCGCGGGATGAGGAGACGATGAGACCTTCGCCGTCGCGGTCGACGCCGGCCTGGACTGAGGCGGCGAGGGCGCCGCCCTGAGCGCCGACGCCGGGGAGGAGGATCGGCTGGGTCGGGCAAATCTGGCGCACGGATGCCAGTTGCTCCGGATAGGTGGCGCCGACGACCAATCCGATGTCGGCCGGATACGCGTCCGACCACGCTGTCACCCGGTGGGCGACATGTTCGTAGAGCGTGTGATCGTCGCCGCCCGCGTTGAACGTCACGTCTTGGAGGTCGCCGCTGCCGGCGTTGCTGGTTTTGCAGAGCACGAGGACGCCCTTGTCGGCGTAGTCGAAGAAGGGTTGCAGGCTGTCTTCGCCCTGGTAGGGGTTGGCGGTGATGGCATCGAAGTCCCACTCATCAAAGTAGCCGCGGGCGTAAGCCGTGGTCGTCATCGCCATGTCGCCGACCTTGCAATCGAGGATAACGGGGATGTCCGCGGGAATCATGCGCCGGGTTTCCAGCAGCGCCTCGATGCCGGCCAGGCCATGGGCGACGTAGAAGCCGAGGTTCGGCTTGTAGGCGCAGACGAAGTCGCTCGTGGCTTCGACGATAGCCGCGTTGAAGCGAACAATCGCCTCCGCCCGCGGCAAGTTCGCGAGATGGGTGGGGAAGAGTCGGAGATCGGGATCAAGACCGACACAGGCGAGACTATTCGCGAGGCGGGATCGTTCGCGCAGGCGGGCGGCGAAACCGGACCGGGTCTTGATGGTCGAGGATGGCTGCGCCGTCTGCATGGGGCCTCCTTGGATGCGTGGGAAGGCCCCCGCTCCGGCGCTTTCGCGCCTCCCCTTCCTCCGAACCCGGAAGAGGGGACGGGAAGGTGGCCGTCCATTCCTGACACCAGCCTATCCGTTGACCGACCCAGCGTCAACGGGAGCCCGTGGTACACTGAAAAGCACCGAACGCCCCGCCCAGAGGGGCGGCTGCGCGCGGTTTCGGGTTTCGAAAACGGTCGCGCTCGATGCAGCCCGTCCGTGAAGTCGGGGGTTCGCAGACGGCTGACGGCGCTATGGCTCGATTGCTCTTCGCGTTGCTACTCGCGACGGCGGCGTTTTCCCAGGCAACGGTGATGCCCGCGCTCCAATTGCTTGGGGTGCTCCCGAACTTGGTGCTGGTGCTCTTGCTTGTCTGGTGCGCACTTCGGGGCACGGCCGAAGGGCTGATGTGGGTTTTTGGGGCCGGGTTGCTGCTCGATGCCCTGGCGCTCGATCCCTTCGGGACGAATGGGCTTTCACTGCTGGTGGTGGCGCTGCTGGCCGGACCGGCGCGACGGCGCTTCTTTCACAGTGGATTAGTCTTTCCGATCGTTCTGGCGATGATCGCGACCGTCATTCACGCCGTCGTCTTGCTGCTGATCCGCGGTGGCACGGGAGACGGGTTGCCAGTCGCCTCCGTCTTTCGCCTTGTCGTGCTGCAGGCGCTCTTGAATTCGCTGCTCGTGCCGCCGATCTACCTGATTGCCGGCGTGATGGACCGATGGGTGATGCAGGCCGATGCTTAACCGACGCAAGCGCATTCCATACGACCCACCCGGGGGGCGAAAGAAGAAGCGGCGCCGACCAGCGCCGATGCGCGCGGACCAACTGTTCCTGACCCGGCGCATGTTCGTGATCAAGGGCGCCATCGTCGTCGCCTTCACGACCCTTGTCGGCAAACTGGCGCATATGCAAATTGTGAAGGGCGAGGTCTTCGCGCAGCAGGCCGAGGAGAACACGCAGACATTCCAGCCGATGAAGGCGCCGCGCGGCTTGATTTACGACCGCGCCGGTCGCCCGCTGGCCGAGAATCGCCGCAGCTGGGAGGTGCGGATCGTCCCGGCCGAGTTGCCGGACGAGAAGGTCCAGCCCATCGACTATCAACGCGTGCGCGAGACGCTGATCAACTGGCTGCGGTTGCCGGAGGCGCTCGTGGTGAATCCGGCCGGCGTCCCGATTGGCTCGGAGCGGACCGTTTACGGCCGTATCGCCAACCTGCTCGGCGACGACGACGTTGACTGGTGGGTCGACTACATTACCCAACGGGCGAAGATCAACTATCTCGTCATGTGCGACGATGAGCTCACTGCCGACCGCGCGGCCACGTTCCGCGCCGCCGCCCAGGAATTGCCAGGCGTCGAGGTCGTCAGCATCTTCGACTATCGCGTGACCAATATTGGCGATCCACGGCAGCCGGTCGTGATCAAGAACGATGTTTCCCGTGAGGTCGCCCTCAAGCTGCTCTCGAACAGCATCTACTTGCCCGGTGTGCAACTCGACGACACTCAGCTGACGCGGGCATACCCATCAGGCGACGTGATGTCGCATCTCTTGGGGTACGCGTCGATTATTCAGAAAGAGGATCTCGAGGACCCCAAGAACAAGACCGAGGGCGGTACGCCGCTCTATCTTCCGGACGACGTCATCGGCCAAGCTGGCATCGAACGCTCGTTGGAAGATGTGCTGCGCGGCCAGAAGGGCGGCCGTTGGGTCGAGGTCGACACACATGGCGTGCAGCAGCGGATCCTCGGTGAGAATCCCGTCGTACCTGGCAAGAACCTCAAGCTGACGATCGACCTGGAACTGCAGGCGGCGGCAAGCGAAGCGCTCCAAGTCGGCTTCGCCTTCTCCAACGAAGACCGTCGCGCGAACGACGTGCAGGAGAACGCCCCGCCGAAGGAGTACACGGCCGGCGCTGGCGCCGTCGTCGCCCTCGATCCGCGCACGGGCGAAGTGCTGGCGATGGTCAGCTTCCCGACCTACGATAATCGGCTCTTCCTGGAGGGAATCTCAGCGCGAAAATACAAGGCGTACCAAGAGGATAAGTATCATCCTTTGATTAACAAGTGCGTGGCAGAGCATTACGCGCCTGGCTCCACCTTCAAGCTCTTTCACGCCGCGGCGGCTCTGCGGGAGCGAGTCATCGACGAAACCACGACCTTTACCTGCACCGGCGCGATTCGAGTGCCCTGGACCTGGGACGAGTCGAAGGGCAGCGCCTATCCTTGCTGGAATCGATGGCCTGGCCACGGAACGCTCGACATCTACGACGCCATCGAACAATCCTGCGATATCTTCTTCTATAACGCGGGCACACCCCGCCAAAAACTTGAGGGACAAGACGACTATCTCCACTATTACGACTACAACATGGATTCCGAGGCGATCGGTGATCGGCATGACTTCGTTGGCCTCGGTATCGAAAAGATCAAGATGAACATGACCAAGCGATTCTGGTTCGGACGGACGACCGGGATCGATCTGCCGTGGGAATCGCCCGGTCTGGTGCCTGATGCCGAGTGGAAGTGGGACACCAAGGGCGAAGGGTGGTCCTCCGGCGATACGATCATCACCTCAATCGGGCAGGGGGACTTCCTCTGCACACCACTGCAGCTTGCTGTTAACACCGCCTCGCTCGCCAACGGCGGCGAGATCCTACGGCCATTGCTGGTCAAGGAAATCGTCGACGACAAGAAAGAGGCGATTCAGTCGTTCGATCCGGAACTGCTGCGGGACATGCGTCTCAGTGGGACCTTCCTGAACATCGTCCGGGAAGGAATGCGGCGCGTGGTCCACGGAGAGCAAAGTTCAGCAGCGAGCGAGAATCGGGACGGGTCGAGCAAGTGGGAGTTCACCAATCCGAAGGACGAAGAAGAGATCATCATCGCCGGCAAGACCGGGACGGCCGAGTTCGGGCTGGTCAACGAAGAAACCCTCGAGTACGAACAGCAGCACGCTTGGTTTACGTGCTACGCGCCGTTCGATGACCCCGAAATCGTTGTCACGGTCATTGTCGAGGACGGCGGCGAAGGGTCGAACTACGCGGTGCCGATCGTGGATAAGGTGCTCCGGGCCTACTTCGAGCTCTCCGGCCGCCGTCAGCGCGGCACGATCTTGCGCGAGGACAAGCGACCAGTTGGCGACGACGCGCCGGCGCCCGAAGGCTTGCTCTTCATGGCCGAGCCTGGAACCCGGACGCCGCTGATCCCCGCCGACTAGCGGCGGGAGAATGCTCGTGGTCGCACCATTCGATCCCCTCGAATATCACCTGCATCACGTCGGCATCGTCGTGGCCGACATCGATGCGGCGCTAGCGCAGTATGACACGCTCGGATTCCGTGACGGCGAACGATTCGAGATGAACGAGCAAGGCGTCATTGCGGTCACTTTTCACGCCGGTCCTGGCTACGTCGAGTTGATCCAACCGACCGATCCCGAGGGCGCGATCGGGCGCTTCATGCAAAAGCGCGGCGAGGGGATGCACCACGTCGCCTATCGCGTTTCGGATCTCCAAGGGACGCTTGATCGCCTGGTCGCGGACGGCGTTCGGGCGATCGACGCATCGCCCCGGATCGGCGCGCACGGCTGGCGAATTGCTTTCATCCACCCCGAGTCGTGCCGCGGGGTACTGACCGAGCTGGTCGACGATTCCCACGCTGAATAGATACCACCGCACGATCAGACGGAGTATCGTTGGAGGGGACGCATCGTTCCCATTCGAGGATTGGGGCAAGGCAGCCCGTGACCGAAATCCGCACTCGCCCAGAACAGCAGCCGATCGTCACCGATTCCGGGATCGAGATCGATCCCGTTTATCGCTCGCGTGGGGATGCGCGCGACCTGGCCGATCCCGGCGAGTACCCGTACACGCGCGGCATCTACCCGACGATGTACCGGGGGCGGCGCTGGACGATGCGCCAGTACTCCGGGTTTTCGACAGCCGAAGAGAGCAACCGGCGCTACCGGCTGTTGATGGAGCGGGGACAAACTGGGGTCAGCGTCGCCTTCGACCTGCCAACCCAGCTCGGGCTTGACTCGGATGACCCTCGGGCGTTTGGGGAGGTTGGCCGCGCCGGCGTGCCGATCAGCACGCTCGACGACATGCGCCGCCTCTTCGATGGGATCGACCAGGCAGCGATCACGACTTCGATGACGATCAACGCACCGGCCTCGCTCCTGCTGTTGATGTACCAGATCGTGGCGGAGGAACGCGGGGCCGATGCGAAGCGGCTCGGCGGCACGATCCAAAACGACGTCCTGAAGGAATACGCCGCCCGCGGAACCTATATCTTTCCGCCGCGACCGTCGATGCGTCTGGTGACCGACACCTTCGCGTATTGCAATCAACACCTGCCACGATGGAACGCAATCTCCGTCTCCGGCTACCATATCCGCGAAGCTGGGTCGTCGGCCGCGCAGGAGATCGCGTTCACGCTCACCAACGCGATTGCCTACGTCGAGGCGGCGGTCGCGGCGGGCCTGGCAGTCGACGACATCGCGCCCCGGATCAGCTTCTTCTTCGCCGCGCACTCGCGCCTCTTCGAGGAGGTCGCCAAGTTCCGCGCCGCGCGGCGGATGTGGGCGACGATCATGCGCGAACGCTTCGGGGCACAGGACCCGAAATCGTGGACCATGCGGTTTCACACGCAGACGGGTGGCGTGACGCTGACCGCGCAACAACCGCTAAACAACGTCGTGCGGGTCGCGTATCAGGCGCTGGCGGCCGTGCTCGGCGGCACGCAGAGTCTGCACACGAACGGCTACGACGAGGCGCTGGCGCTGCCAACGGAGCAAGCAGCGACCCTTGCGTTGCGCACCCAACAGGTGCTGGGTGAAGAATCTGGTGTTGCGGATACCGCCGACCCGCTCGGCGGCTCGTACTTCATCGAGTCGCTGACGGACGATCTGGAGGCGAAGGCGCGCGACTGGATGGCGCGGATCGAAGAAATTGGCGGCTCGGTGCCGGCGATCGAGCGCGGCGTGATGCAGGACGCCATCGCCGAGAACGCCTACCAGCGCGAGTTGGCGCGCGAGCTTGGCGATGAGGTGGTTGTCAGCGTCAATAAGTACGTCGAATCGGAGAACGTCTCGGTCCCGATCCAGCGTATCGACCAGGAGGCGGTCGCTCGCCAAGCGACACGGGTCGCTGAGCACAAGGCGGGACAGGATCGGATCGACGTAGACGTGGCGCTCGAACGGGTGCGCGCGACGGCGGCGGGAACCGAGAATCTGCTGCCGGTGATGAAGGACGCACTGACCGCCGGCGCGACGCTGGGCCAAATCTGCGATGCGTTGCGGTCGGTTTTTGGCGAGCACCGGCCGGGACGATGACCCTCGATTCCGCGTCGGAATGGACTCCCAATCGTGCACATCGGCATCAATGCGCTGCTCCTCGGTTCGCGGCCAGGATACCGGCGGTCGGGCGTGAGTCGGTATATCGACCGATTGGTGCGGGCGTTGCCGTCCGCGCTCGAACTGGACGACCTGATGACGGTCTTTGCGGGGCGTGGTGCTGAATCAGCGGATGGGCGGCAGGCAACGTCGCGGCAGAGTTGGTGGCCGGTCAACCGGCCCGAAGCCCGGCTCTTGTGGGAACATGTCGCCTTGCCGCTGGTGGCGAGTAGCGCCGGGATCGACCTATTTCACGGCACCGTCAATGTCGTGCCGCGTGGCTTGCCGTGCCCGTCGGTCGTGACGATACACGATCTCGCGTTCCTGCGGTGGCCGGGGCAGGTGACGCGGCGGCGCCATCGCTACCTGGCGCGCGAGCTGCGAAGCTCACTTGGCCGCGCGAACCGGATCATCGCGGTGTCGGAGGCGACCAAGGCCGATCTCGTCGAGATGCTCGGCGTCGATCCGTTGCGGGTTGCCGTGACGCCCTTGGGCGTCGACGAGCGCTTTCGGCCGGTCGCGGACGACACGCTCGCGGCGTTCATGGCAGCGCGGGGCATCGTCCGTCCGTTTGTGCTGTCGGTCGGCACGTTGGAGCCGCGAAAAAACCTCCCCGCGTTGCTGCGCGCCTTCGCCTCGCTGACCCGCGAGATTCCACACGACCTCGTGCTGGTTGGCGGGGAAGGGTGGCTGACCGGGGATATCCATCACACGTTGCAGTCGCCGGAGTTGGTGGGTCGCGTGCGTCTCACCGGTTTCGTCGAGGATGACGATCTCCCCGCCTGGTACCGCGCTGCGGACTGCTTCGCGTTTCCGTCCCTCTACGAAGGCTTCGGGCTGCCGGTGCTGGAGGCGATGGCCTGCGGCGTGCCGGTTGTGACCTCCAACGCTTCGTCGCTGCCGGAGGTGGCTGGTAACGCTGCCCTCCTCGTCGATCCACACAGTGTGGAGGCGATCGCCGATGGCATCCGACGGGTCGTGACTGAACCAGCCCGTGCGAACGCGCTGCGCCGTGCCGGTCAAGTGCGAGCGTTCCGTTTCACCTGGGAGCGGACGGCGACGTTGACCGTGGCGGTCTATCGAGAGGCGACGGGATGAGTGAGCGGACGGTTCGCGACGCCGGTGAGTTCGGACTCATCGATGCCTTGACCGCTATTCTGCCCGGGTC